>CAXHHS010000012.1:0-22451 GCA_964015645.1 uncultured bacterium | reverse complement strand
GTAATGAACACCACTTCCAGGTCAAAAATGACAAAAAGAATCGCAACGAAATAAAAGTGCGTAGAAAATCGCAGGCGTGCTTCACCGGTTGCCAGGATACCGGACTCAAAAGCTTCGCCGGTTGCTTTTTCTTTATGGCGCTGCCCTAATAGATATGACAATCCTATCATCGTACTGACTACGACGATAACCGCAGCAGCATACACCACCAGGGGCCAAATTATAACGGATTGTTCGGCGGCCACTTCCAAATTCCTTTCTATGAAATCGTTATGTTTACTTCCGGTGCCGCAGTTAATTTAAACCGGGGCAACAAGATTGCCAATAGTCCTGCTGCGCCATAGAAAATCATCCCCAGGTAAAGCGCCGAACTAAATCCACTCAGAATTCCGATGATCATCGTTAGTGCCGAGCCAACGACCGAAGCAATTCCGTTAACGCCCCACATCCAATCGACGTAGTGTTCCAGGTTCAGCGTTTTCATCAGGCGAATGGAGAGAGGAAAAGGGAACCCCAGGAAAAATCCCAGCGGCAGGAGAAATAAAGCGGCGGTAATTTTAGGATCGATTTCTGTGGCGAAGAGATCGGGCAGGTATAAACTGTAAACAATCGTCAAAATGATAATGCCCAGTGAGACAACGGCAATGATACGGTGAAGGTGTTTTTTAGCAAACGCGCTGCACAGGCTGCCCAAACCGGTCCCCAGGAGCAGCGAAAAAAGCAGCACGGTTAAGGCCATTACCGGCTGCCCGATATAAAGGGTTAATTTCTGCAAGAAGCTGATTTCAATCAGCATGAATCCGGCGCCGAGCAGGAAGAAGATCAACAGAAATAGTTTCATTTGCGGATATAGAGAGAACGGTTTTAACAAGGGGTTATTGGCTACGGAGGCATTTCGCTTAACCGCGAGGGGAACGATCAACAACCCGATTACTGTGATGATCAGCAGCGAGAACCAGCCGAAAGGCTGGGGCAGGCCGGGTTCAAATTTGTAAAAAAATGGGCTGTCATCAGTCACCGGGCGAAGGTCAATGGTGGCGCCCTGAATTAAATCGTCCAACGTCAGGCGACCCTCCGATATATCTACCAGGATTTGATCGAACATTCGCAGTTCGAAATCAATGCCCAGCCGGTCTTCGGCGCGAACCACTTGTTGTTTTACGAAGGGTAAGAAATAATTGCCCCGGTCATACCCGGCTCGATGGAGCAGGCTGTGTCTCGCTTCCATAGCAGGGCTATCAAAGGGCTGGTTTTTGATGACGATAGTAGGCATCATCCCGGACGCCAGGGTGTAGATATGTTTCATGGCCTCCGCCTCGCCGGTGTTTTGCCGTTTAAAGGCGGAGAGCGCCAGGGTAATCAGCCGGTAAATTTCGGGATCGTTGTGGGCGACGATGACGATGCGGCCTTCGGGGGTCAGGTGGCCGAGAAAATCCTGGAATGCTTCCACGGTAAAGAGAAAATTTTCCGTCAGGGCATATCCTTCCACGCTGCGGCTGCTTTTGGTGATGGGCAGCGCCAGCATAATCAGGTCGTATTTTTCAGCAGTAGAGCGCAGAAAATTGCGGCCTTCCTGGACGACTGCCCGGATATTGGGCATTTTGGAATAAATACCGCCATTGAAATTTTCGTAATCCTTCACGATTTGCACCACATCGGGATTTACCTCGACAGCGGTAATGGATTTTACATCGCCCAGCAGCGCGACGACCACATCTCTGCCGCCGCCGGGGCCAATAACCAGGGCGCTGTCTTTTTCATGATCTTTCAAGAAGTAGAAAGGGAAAAATTCGCCGAAATGATGGACAAGATGGGCGCGTTGCTCTTCATTCGCCAGCAGCGAATCAAGGTTATACATTGCCGAACCCGCTGCGCCATCGACAAAAATGGTCATTTGACCGGGGGTTAACTTGCTGCGAACCAGGTCGCTTCGGCCAAAGGCGCTCCAGCGGGTTTCGACAATTTCCACCGTGTCGCGGGGGTTTTGCAAAAAGCGGTATAAATCTTTATTGGGATCCATGGCAATGGGCACTGCCGTGCCCAGGTAGCCGGGAATGGCCATCACAACGATAACAAACACAACGCCGGAGAGACTATAATTGGTCAGAGGCATTTTTCCGCTGGAGAACCCAATGATAAGCGCGCCCAGGGTGGTGATTGCAGCAATTACGATGGCAGCATTGACGCCGCCAAAAGCATTCAGCAGCGGCACCACCGTTAAAGCGCCCAAAGTGGCGCCCAACAAATCCAGCCCATAGAGAACGGAACTGCGGGAAGCAAATTCCCGGAATATGTGAGCCAGGGTGAGGCCGGCAAAGAAAAATGGCAGGGTGGTTAGCAAGATATAAATCCATAACCGCAAATCCACAAAGGCCGAGGTTGCGAACACGGGTAGTTTGATAATCGCAATAACCGAGGCCGCGATCATCAAGGCAAAAAGCGCGGCATTATGGCGATAGTCGGATGCCGGAAACCACTTCTGCCATCTCTTCAACAGCATTCCGCCCAAACCCAGGCCAAGCAATGCGAAGGAAATAATCGCAAAGACAAAATGATAGCTGAGCATTACCGAGAAGATTCTGGTTAACACCACTTCAAAGGATAGCACGCCGTAGGAAATAAAAGCGGTGGAAAGCGCAACCAGCCGGAAGCGGGTATGTTGTGAGATATTGTTAGAGTTCATCGCTCGGCGCCTATTGTTTTGCTCCAACCTTCTTGACTAAAGTACCGCAGGTCGCCATCTCCTCGCCGAAGTAAGGATTGGCAATCTCTTCGGCATCGGTTAACCAGTGGCCGCCTGCATTCACAGCCATAGGGCAGTGATACAGGTAGAGCGTAAAATCCAATGGGCCATAGTCCTTTACCATTGCGATCAATACATTTGAGACCTCCAAAAACGCTTCCCGCTGCTGAAAAAGGTCTTCTGTAGAGGCGAGGGAATCAGTTGCAGTTTGTAAATCCCGGATTTGCTCCTGCCAACCTGGAACCAATTTTTCAGGTAGTGAACCCGGTTCAACAGCAAAAAATGCCTTTTGTACAGAGATGGCCTTTTCTGCCGCAGTTTTAGTCTTCCCATCAAAGATAGTTTTTTCCAGTTCAAAGTAGATTTTCATGGCTTCCGATAGCTGTGTGCGAAAATCTGCGGAGATGCCTTCCGATTTTTTACTTCCATCGGTTTGTCCATGCAAACCGGCGCTAAACCCATTTGCATAAAAGAGCATTAGCAATGCGATCAAAAATGACATGCAAAATTTTTTCATTTTAGATGTCCTCCAAATAAGTTTAGGTAATGGATAACTTTTTAATTAACAGACTTTATCCTTCTACAGAAATAGATTCATGTTGAGTTAGACTCCGGAATATCTTGCCATCTCTCAGTGTAATGCAGTCTTGCGCATAACTGAGATTTTCCGGGTTGTGCGTCACCATGATAATGGTCTGGCCTTCTTCGTTGAGTTGTTGGAAAACCGCCATCACTTCTTTGCTGGTGTTGGTGTCGAGATTGCCGGTCGGTTCGTCAGCCAAAATAATGGGGGGATGGTTAACCAGGGCGCGGGCGATGGCCACCCGTTCCTGTTCGCCACCGCTCAATTCATCCGGCAGCCGCCGGGCTTTACTCTCCAGCCCGACTTTTTCCAGCATCGTCATGGCCATCTCTAATTTTTCGGCGCGGGTATATCCGGTTACGGTTAGGGGAATCATCACATTCTCGATCACATTCAGATAGGGAATCAGATGAAATGACTGGAAGACAAAGCCAATATACTCTTTGCGAAAATCGGCCTGCTGTTCAATTGTAAGCGAATATATGTCTATTTCGTCGATCATTACTTTACCGTCAGTTGGATGGGTAAGCCCGCCGAGAATCGAAAGCAGAGTGCTTTTACCCGAGCCGGAGGGTCCTACAATGGCTACAAATTCACCGATATTAATCTTTAAGGATAAATTGTTCACAGCGAAAACCGTTTCTTCGCCGCTGTGGTAAGTTTTGGTCAGGTTGTGAACGTGTATCAGGCTCATCTATGTTTCCCTTATTTTTTTGACAGGATGTACAGGATGAACTGGATTTTCTTCGATAAGGATAAAGGCAAAAGGATGAAGTTTTTCAAGTGGAAACACCTAACTTCTTTATCCTTTATCTTTTATCCTTCATCCTTTGAACTTAACTTGTTCATCCTGTACATCCGGTCTAAATTTATTACAATGCCCGTAAGGCGGTTGTCGGGTCCAGGCGCGAGGCTTTTACCGAGGGGTAGAAAGCCGCGCCAATTCCAATCACCACCGAGAGACCCAGGGCAAAGAGCAACAGCATTCCGTCTAATTGAACAGTGAGAGATTCCGCCCCAACCAATGGAGCGGCATTTTGTGCAGCCACAAACCCAAAAAGATATCCCACGAATCCGGCCACTCCGCTGAGAATCAATGCTTCCAGTAAAATGATCTGCATGATGTGGCGCTGGCGGAATCCAATGGAACGGAACACCCCGATCTCCTTTTTTCGTTCGTTGACCGAGGCACTCATGGTGGTAAATACAATCAGCGCCCCGACCAGTAAGATTACCCCGGAAATGCCCAGGGAAAAATTTTCAAACTGCCGGAGCATATCCATTTTGGATTGGATGGTCTGGCGGATGGCGGTTACTTTGGCGCCGGGCAATTTTTCAGAAGTTTGCGCGACAATCTCCTCAATCGGGCAGTCGTAACACAGGGCTGCTACTTCGATGAGACTGATCGCGGCCGGTTTATTGAATAATGCCTGCGCTTTATCGAGGTTGATAAATATCAAGCCATCGTCTTGTGAGCCGGTTTCTTCCAAAATTCCGGCGATCTTAAATGTCTCGCCATTCAGTTGGATGGTTTGGTTCAAGCCGAGGTTCAGCTTGCGTTTCACCTCGGCACCAATCAGGGCTTCCCGCTCATCAACCGGTTTGTTACCGATAATTTTCCACCATTTTTTTAAGGTCGTTTCGGACTGAAAGTCAATCCCGACCACCATCACCCTTTTGGATTGAACCTCGGCGACATTCAGCAGCTTGGGCGCCACGATGCTGATATTCTCTTTGTTTTTAATGGTGCGAATTTTGGCAATATCGGAATTCTGCAATTCTTTGGCACCAAAAGACACCCCGGCGACAGACATGCCGCCGTAGGATAGAGACAGGTCATCGGATTTCGGCACGATCAGGATATTGGCGCCGTATTCATCCAATTTTTGAGCAATATCCGTATTCATCGCCCGGGAAATGTTCAACAGTATGATTACCGTGCTCACAGCAATTGTCAGCCCAATCAGCAGAAATAGCATCCGCGTTTTGCGCCGCCAGAGGCTGTTTAGCGAAATGTGGTAGAGTTTCATATTTTCATTCTCATAGTATGGTTCTAAACCCGTGGTACCCAGGAGGCCACAATTTTCTCATCGATGTGAATTTCATTACCGACAATCGTACTGGGAACGGCATCCGGTGGATATTCCTGGCAGGCGCCGCTGACGCCACTGAGATTGTCCAGCTCCCAGGTGGTGCTGCAGGAATTACATACCAGTTTGTCGGAGCGGATATGAAAGCGAGTGGAATTACAGGGCTCGCACATGCTAACAGCGGTCACTACTTTTCCTTCTGGAGAGATATAGGCCAGCAAGGGAATCGCACCTTTGGCGGACTGATAATCAAACGCCACAAATTTCTTTTCTTTTACCAGATCAAGGGATAGAATGATTTTACCTTTTTCTGTTTTCGCCGGTACCGGTTTCATTTGACTGGGGGAGTTGGGATATTGAAGCGGTTCAAAAACCACCGGCTGCTGCTCGATGATGGGATTTGCGCGGGAAGGCAGGCTGTTGATGAACGAGACCAATCCAAATACTAAAAATAAGCCAGCAACGCCATAAAAAAATATTTTGGGTGTATTTCTTGATTGATTCTGCGCTAACACCCGTGCTCGCTTTTCCTCGAAACCGGTGCCACCAGCAGGGGCGGTGCGACTTTCAATTTGAACCAGTTTTACACCGCAGTTATTACAAAAATTAGCGTTTGGCTGAACAGCTTCTCCGCATTGAGTACAAAAATTCGCCATTTTCTTTTCCTCCTCTATCGGATTTTTCCACCATATTTGTTTTCTACAAGTTCGACCACCCGGGCAACCGTGTAACCGCCTTCGTTAATTTTTTCATCGATGAACTGCTTCACTTCCTTTGCGCCGTTGGGATGGTCGCAGTCACAGTCTTTTAATTCATCCATTTCGCACTGGCCGCAGGGGCAGGTAAAGTGGGAGATAATTTCCGCCCGGTTGGTAAAACTGGCGATGGCATTGTTGTCCGCCGAATTCAAATCAAAAGTAGTTGGTAGCGCCAGGTTTACCTTTCCGCTGTCGTATTGGGATTGATAATTCGCTCGCAATCCGCCGTATTCATTGTTCAAAGCGGCGATCACGACATCCTCGGACTGGCCGCTGTACAGCGCATTGCGGATAAAATCTCTTTCTTTTCGCGCCGTGGGACAGGCGCAGGTTTCCAGGGGCTCTTTGGGACAACTGCCGCAGGCGCAGACAAATTTTGATGCTACAGCACGTACCTTATTTTCCACTTCTACGTTGTTGGTTAGTTGTTCCACATAAGGCTCAGACAGCTTATCCGCTTGCCTAATTTTTTTCACAAAAAAGAAGAGGATTATAACCGCACCGATAATAAGCAATCCGGTCATAAGCGGATCCGAAGATTTTTTGATTTTCTGCCGCTTAGATGAGTTCGGTTTTACTGCACTTGTGGATTTTGATCTTTTCTTTCTCCGTTTTACCGGTGGCTTCGGAGATGAACGTGGTGGTTTTGCAGATGGATGACGGTCTGTGCTCCTGCCGGAAAGCGAAACGCCGCAAGAGGCACAGAATTTAGCGTCTTCCGGGTTTTCAACCCCGCAATCCTGGCAAATTTGTTTTGATTCGGCTTGTTCCGGCAATTCGCTCCCGCATTGGTAGCAGAACTTTGCCGAAATATCGTTTTCAGTTTGACAATTCCGGCATACTTTCGCGGACATGATGTTTCTCCTCCATTCGGTTTAACGATTTTACGGCTTCGGGAAGCCGGCGGTAAAAAGCAACCAGGGTTCCGAGAATGATCAGGATGGTACCGAGCCAAAGCACGCTCATAAAAGGTTTTTTGCTGACTTCCACTAAAATTTGATCTTGCGGCGCAGCGACCGGCGTTTCCGGCTTCTCAATTCCGTTAAACAAAAGCTCTACAGATTTTTCATCGGCATTCAAGGCGTTCAAAATCACCGTTGCGTTTTTCTCACCGTCAGCGGTCTTCACCGGAAATGTGCCGTTTTCACTGCGTTTCTCGTTTTGTTCGAACACGATCGCGGGCACCATAGAATATTTTTCCGCTCCCCTGGTAATCTCCAAACGAGCGCCTACCCGCACCACTCCGCTTTCGGAATGATCTGCCAGGTCAAATTCCCGAAAAAAAATCTCGAAGTCGCCCAATTGCTTTTTGTCTCCTTTTTTCATCCAAATTGAGGCGGCATTCCGCAACTCTGCCGAGGGCTGCCTTCGTTCCAAAGGCGAGATGTAAAGATCGTAGAAAAGCTTGGCCTGTACATCCGGTTCGCGCATGGCAGCGTTGTTGTATTCGCTGATATAAAAACGCGGCTCGGCTTGATAAGCGGTATTGCCGGAAGAGACGTTGATGTTGACAATATCCTTTCCATTGGCAACCGGGGTTACGCCTTCATACATTAGTTCATATCCCATGGCAATTTGCGCCTCGCCTTTTGTCAACAAGACCCGCTGGTCTTTCTCGAAAGCGGCGGAAACCACAATACCCACTAACAGCAGCGCCACGCCCACATGCGCCAGCGGTGCCCCGGTAATCTGCCAGTTAATCTTTGCCAGACGAACGGCCATGATGGCATTGCTCCAAAAGGCAAATGCGGCAGCGGCAGTAAAAAGAATCAGCGCCGGATCAGCCATTCCGAAGTAGACCGGAACGGCGGTTGACAGGATGGTTAAAATTAGCGAGGGCGTCAGGTTTTTCAGGAGACTCTCATTACCGTCGATTTTCCAGCGCAAAAATGGGGCGATTCCCAACAGGAAAGCCATCACCACACCGATGGGCAAATGCACTTTGTTGTAAAAGGAAATATCCACCTGCGCCGGCTGGCCCATTAAACCGGTGAAGATGGGAGAAGAGGTGCCTAAAAAGGTTAAAAAGGCAGAGATCGCGAAGATAAACAGGCTGGCAAGAACTATTGTTTCGCGGTTCAATGCGGATATCTCTAATGGAACAGCGGTAATTTCGTTATGCCTTCGCAAAAATATTCCCAGTCCGATTCCCAACACTGCCAGAATAAAGATGACCAGGTAGGCATTAATGCCCAGGTCTTGAAAAGAGTGCACTGAAAAATCAGCCAATACACCGCTACGGGTGAGAAAGGTAGCATAAATAACCAGCGCAAACGATAGAATGGCTAATATAAAATTCGTTTGGGGAAGCGCGCCTTTTATTTTTTGCACGATTAAACCATGCGCCAGCGCTAAAGTAGTCAACCACGGAATCAAAGAGGAATTTTCCACCGGATCCCATCCCCAGTAACCGCCCCAGCCAAGAACTTTGTAGGCCCAATATCCGCCGATAATGATCCCGGCGCCAAGGGTCAAAGAGGCAAATAAAACCCAGGGCAAAGCGCGCGATACAAATTGTTGATATTCCCGCCGGATGAGCGCAGCCACTGCCAGGGCAAATGGAAAGGCAATGGCCGCGTATCCGACAAACAGCACCGGGGGATGAATGACCATCCAGGGATTTTGCAAAAGCGGGTTTAACCCGGCGCCATCAACAGGGGTTTGCGGGAGAAGTTCGAAAGGGCTGGCTTTGATTAAAATCAGCAGAAAAAAACCTTGCACCAGGTTGATGATCAACATGGCGTGGGACTCAAACTCCCGGGCGGTTTTGATCAGCGCCACGCCCATTATTGCGGTCAGGAATGCCCACAGCAGAAAAGAGCCTTCCTGCCCGGCCCAGAATGCGGAAATTAGGTATCCCAAGTGTAAATCTTTCGAAGAATAGCGGTAGACGTAGGATACCTGGAATTGGTGCGTTAAAATCAGGTGGAGCAGGTAGAGTGAGGCAAGGCTTACCAACAAGGCCATCACATAATAGCCGATGCGGGCTGATTTTAAGTTGGTCGATTGCGGGGCGAGTATTTTCTTCTGCTTCGATCTTTGGGGAGAGAATCCCCTGGTAACCGCGTAATAATTCCATGTGGAATAAAGGGTAGCTATTAATGCAAAAATGATGAGTAGTATTCCGATTTGCATAGATGCCTCCAGGACAGGTTTCGATATTTCAATGACGTTCTTTCGAATTCAACATGACATTGCATCGCAATGAAAGTTCGAGTTAATTTTCCAATTCTTCTTTCATGTGCTCAAATTCTTCTTCTGTGATTTCACCTTCTGCGTAGCGTTTTCTTAAGATTTCCAACGCTTCGTCTTCAGATTTTCTATCATTTTTCCCGGGCGAAGTCATTGCCCTGATTGCAACTCCCACTATGAGCGCTAAAATGAGTAACCCGCATATCCAACCAGCTCCGATGACCAGGAAGTTGTCAGTCATGATACACCTCCTATGGTGGAATAGGTAAGAATTTTTTGACAGGATTTACAGGATAAACCGGATTAACTTAAAGATACCGGATGCAGATTTCGATTTTCATCCAGTCAAAAACCTTTCGTTAAAGGCTGTTTATTACGGTTTTCAACTTCCCCTACACTTGCCCGGCAATTTTGCCCAATTCGGGATTGTCGACAGCCTGCATGGACGCGATGGGATCGACAGCCGCTATTTCCGTTTTGCCATCGGGGGTTTCCTGAACAATCACATTGCAGGGGAGCATGGCGCCGATTTTGTCTTCCGCCTGCAAGGCTTGATAGGCGAATGGAGGATTGCAGGCGCCTAAAATTCTGTAGTTACGGAAATCGGCATTAAGTTTCTTCTTGAGGGTCTCCTTCACGTCAATTTCGGTTAAAATCCCAAAGCCTTCTGCCTTCAACGCCCCGGTGACTCTCTTAATTGCTTCTTCGAACGGCCAGTCAAATTGGCGGGCGAAATAATAGGTGCTCATAATTTTTCCCTTCTTTTTTGTTATTATTTTTGGGGCTTTAAGTATCCACTTAAAAGCTGTCTATTAGCAACTCAAACCGGCTCCGAACATTTTCGGCAATTCCCCGGTATTCGGAGTTTTCAACGGTTTGTATGGAAGGGATCGGATCAATGGTCTCTACATCTATCGTACCGTCTTTTGTTTCTCGTACAATTACAATGAAATACATTTGTGGGCCATCTTTGCCTATCGGCGAAAATGGCCGCCCACATGCGCCTAACATACAAAATTTGTTAGAATCCACACCCTGGCTCTTCCCTGGCATTCCCCAGGCGTAATTTTCCTTAAGGGAATCAAATCCAATCATCCTTATTGCTTTGGTGGCTTTTTCAAGGGTTTCTTCAAACGAGCCGTCAAACTTTCGAAAAGAATAATTGACACTTCTGGTTTGTCGTTTCATGCTTAAGAACCATTTTATTTTTTATGGTTTTGTTTTTTACGAATATATTTTTCAGGATTATTCTCAAAGTCTCGCTGGCAGATAGGACAGCAGAGATAATAGTTTTCTCCTCGATAGGTAATTACAATATGGGCTTTGTTGACATTCATTCTTTTTCCACAGACAGGATCAATGTGTATGCTCATGATTTCACTCCTTTGATTTTAGAATTTTCAATACCGATGATTCGTGGCTGAAACATGGGCAAGCGAGACAGCCAGCGGTTTGATAAAAAGAGGGTAATGCCATATAAAATAACCGTAACGACTACGGACCAGATTTCACTGTTGGGTAGTTGGAGGTAGTAGTTGATCAGCAGATAACTGGCCGGAAACAAAATAACCGGGGAGCCAAAAATGATAAAGGCAGAGAGGTTTTGCGCGGCATCGCGGATTTCCAGGGTAACCCGGTTCCCTTCCTGGACCCCGGATTGCATGGGGAATTTAAAGTGCCGGTAAGCGGAATCCGGCCCGCTGAAGGTGCAGGCGGATTTACCCTGGCAAAGCGCACACCCAGTACCGGTGGGCACTTTGACATGCATCCACCTGCCTTGAACGTTGGTGACTTTTCCGGTTTCTCTGACCATTGCTGTTTTCCTTAAAATTAAACTGGCCGGCCGCTAAAAAAAGTAATTGGGTTTAGGTTAAAGGTTAAATAAGAAGCGACCGGCCAGTTGTCTTCTTATTCTTTCATCACCCACAAATATTCTATTTTCAAAAGCGGTGCCAAAAAGTGGAATATGTTTTTATAATACTGTTTTTATTAGAGTTAAGTCTTTGATTTTTCACAAGATTTAATTCCGCTTCTGTAGAATATTATTCAATATAGCCGTTCAAACTGTAGATTATTATTCACCGTTTATAGCGCTTCTTCACCAATAGCGCCGGTGCGAATTTTGACCGCCAATTCTACCGGGGTAACGAAGATCATTCCGTCGCCTTTCATGCTGGTGTAGGCGGTTTTGCGGATGACCTCAACAATCTCATGCAACCGCCCATCGGCGCAGACTAATTCCAGCTTGGCGATTTTTGAATAACGTTCCACGCATTTCACGGAATATTTGGATTTTTGGGGATCAGCCAGCACGCCCACACCCATTACATCGATCAGGGTGATGTCGGTGATGCCGATGTCTTCCAGCGCTTCGATAACCTTTTCCGCTTTTTGGCAGCGAATGTAGGCTTTGATTTCTTTCATAGTGTTCTCCTTATTTTTATATGTTTTTTCCGCTTTTATTTCATGCTTCACCGGTAATCAGGAAAGAGAACCCTCCGTATAATTCCCGCATAGATGTATTTTTCAAATGCTGTTGAAACGACTGCCGGATGATTTCCCAGGGACGCTCCTGGATCAGTTGGTTGGTAACGGCAAACGGGCGCACAATGGGCAAAAATAATGGCCGCAGTTTCCTCAGCCAATTAGACGGCTCTTTCAAATCCAATACTACCCAGCGTTTTCCGGGAGTCAATGCTTCCGCGCCTTTGCTAATGATTTTCTCGATATCCGGCATCAATGAGAGAGCGAATGTAGAGAGTATTCCATCTACGCGCTTTGGGAAATCGAAAGAAGCGGCATCGCAATTGATTAATTCCACATTCGACCAACCATGCTGCTCTACCCGCTTTTGTGCCTCTGCCAGCATGGCGTCGGTTAAATCGACCCCAATGATCTTTCCTTCCGCTCCCACTGCCTTCTGTAAAAACGCGAAATTTAACCCGGTGCCACAGCCAATCTCCACCACCGTATCGCCCTGGTGAAGATGCAGCGCCTTCACCGCTCTTTTTCGATAAGCATATTCCCGAAACCCGATGAAATAGTATAAATTGGCCGTGAAGTTATACTTCGGGGCTCTCTTCCGGTAAATATCGATGACGTTGTTTGCTTGAACGGTTGCCATTTTATCTCCTCATGTTCCAAATTCCAACACTCCATTCATCCATAAATCCATTACTCCAATTAGATCTAATCCTGTTCATCCTGTTAATTCCATCTAATTTTTCAGTTATTTGGTTTCTGCCTCTTCCGCTAATTCCCCGGCAATTTTATTCACTTCGCGGCTTTTCCAGAGGTAGTAGATTGCCGGGATTACTACCAGGGTCAAAATTGTTGAAGTAACCATCCCGCCGACCATGGGCGCGGCGATGCGTTTCATCACCTGCGAGCCGGTGCCGTGTCCCCATAAAATAGGAAGCAGACCGGCCATGATAGCGGTAACGGTCATCATCTTGGGACGCACCCTTTCTACTGCCCCGACAATGATGGCGTCATAGAGATCTTTCAGGGTACGCATCTTACCGGTCATCAACCGGTCTTTATAGGCGTGATCGAGATAGATCAGCATCACCACCCCGGTTTCTGCTGCCACCCCGGCCAGGGCGATAAATCCCACCCCCACCGCCACGCTGAAGTTGTAATCCAGCAGGTAGAGAAACCAAATGCCGCCGACCAGGGAGAAAGGCAGGGATAGCATCACTATAATACTTTCTTGAATGTTCTTGAAATTGAAGTAAAGCAGCAGGAAGATGATCAATAAGGTGATGGGAATAACGATGCGCAGGCGCTGCTGGGCGCGCACCATGTATTCATACTGCCCGCTCCAGACAATACTGTAACCTTCCGGGAAGTCAATCTGCTCGTTGACCACTTTTTTGGCATTTTTTACATAAGTTCCCACGTCAATATCGCGGAGATCCACATACAGCCAGGAAGTTTTGCGAGCGTTCTCGCTTTTTACCACCGGCGGGCCTTTAACGACCTCAAAATCCGCTACATAGCTGAGGGGGATCTGCGCCCCGGTGGGGGTGGGGATCAGCACCCGCTTCAAGGAATTGAGATTGTCGCGCAATTCCCGGCTGTAACGCACGTTGATGGGATAGCGTTCCAATCCTTCCACAGTCTGGGTAACGTTCATCCCCCCAATGGCAGACATGATCACATCCTGTACATCACCGACGGTCAGCCCATAGCGGGCGGCTTCTTCCCGTTTGATATGAAAATCGAGAAAATTTCCGCCTACAGTTTTGTCCGGGAAAACACTCTGGGTTCCCGGCACGGTTTGCACCACGACGGCGATCTTCTGGCCCAAATCGGAGAGTACTTCCAAATCCGCCCCCATCAGTTTAATCCCGACTGGGGTTTTGATGCCGGTAGAAAGCATGTCGATGCGGGTTTTGATGGGCATGGTCCAGGCGTTGGTCAGACCCGGAAATTGAATGGCAGCGTCTAACTCCCGAACCAATTTTTCAACGGTCATACCCTCCCGCCACTCATTCTCCGGTTTCAGCATAATAGTGGTTTCGATCATGGAAAGCGGCGCCGGGTCGGTGGCGGTTTCCGCCCGCCCGATCTTGCCAAAGACATGATGCACTTCCGGAAAACTTTTGATGATCTTATCAGTTTGCTGCAATAGCTCTTTGGCTTTGGTGATACTGATGCCCGGATCGGTGGTGGGCATATAAAGCAAGTCGCCTTCATTCAATGGGGGCATGAATTCCGAGCCAATATGTTCTACCGGATAAATTGATACCAGTAAGACGATCAACGCGGCAATAATGGTAGTCCATTTAAACCGCAACACTAGATTGATCACCGGGCGGTAGATGCGGATCAGAAAGCGGTTGATGGGATTCTTCTCTTCCGGCATAATTTTGCCGCGGATAAGGTAGCCCATCAAAATCGGCACGACGGTGAGGGCTAACAGCGCAGAAGCGGCCATGGCGTAGGTTTTGGTAAAAGCCAGCGGCTTAAACAGCCGGCCTTCCTGCGCCTCCAGGGTAAACACCGGCAAAAATGACAGGGTAATGATCAGCAGGGAATAGAACAGCGCCGGCCCCACTTCTTTAGACGAATCAATAATGATCTGCCAGTGGTCTTTTTTACCGCCATCTCGCTCGATGTGTTTGTGAGCGTTTTCGACCATCACCAGGGCGGCGTCTATCATGGCCCCGATGGCGATGGCAATGCCGCTCAAGGACATGATATTGGCGTTTAACCCCTGGTAATACATCACCAGGAAGGCCATCAGAATGCCCATCGGCAGGGTAAAGATGACCACAAGGGCGCTGCGGAAGTGCAGCAGGAAGATAATCGTCACCAGTGCCACGACGATACTTTCTTCCAACAGTTTTTCCATCAGGTTGTCGATGGCCCGTTCGATCAGCCCGGAACGGTCATAAGCAGTTTGAATGGTGACACCTTCCGGCAGCCCCTTTTTCAACTGCTCCAATTTGGCCTTAACGGCGTTAATGACTTTCAGGGCGTTTTCCCCATAGCGCATGACAATAATGCCGCCGACGGTTTCTCCTTCGCCGTTTAAATCCACCAGGCCGCGGCGCAACTCCGGCCCGAAGTGGACGTGGGCAATATTTTTAATGAGGATCGGTGTGCCGTTTTCATCTACTCCTACAGGCACGTTCTCCACATCTTCAATTGATTTAATGTAACCCAGGCCGCGCACCATAAATTCGGTTTCTCCCATTTCCACTAATTTGCCGCCCACATCATTATTGCTGCGCTTCAGGGCCATACGCACTTTTGAGAGAGGGATGTTGTATGCCAACAGTTTGTTGGGATCAACTTCTACCTGGTATTGCTTTACATATCCACCGATACCGGCCACTTCCGAGACCCCGGGAACGCTCATCAATTCATAACGAAGATACCAGTCCTGGATGGAGCGGAGCTGCTGGAGATCGTACTGGTCCCCGCCGTCGAGAGTATATTCGTACACCCATCCCACACCGGTAGCATCCGGCCCTAAGGTAGGGGTAATCCCGGTGGGCAGACGCCCGGCCACATAGTTTAAATATTCCAACACCCGGCTGCGCGCCCAGTACATATCGGTGCCGTCTTCAAAAATGATGTAAACAAATGAAAAACCGAAAAACGAATAACCCCGCACCACTTTGGCAAAAGGCACCGCCAGCATTGCCGTGGTAAGGGGATAGGTTACCTGGTCTTCCACCACCTGGGGCGCCTGGCCCGGAAATTCCGTAAAAATGATCACTTGCACATCGCTTAAATCCGGGATGGCGTCTACCGGGGTATCCAACAAAGCATAAAACCCGCCCAGGCCGATCAGGATGGTAAAAATAATCACTAAAAAGCGATTGTTTACCGAAGCTTCGATTATTTTTTCAAGCATTGCTATTCTCCGTATTCACTTTTTTTATAGAACGCAGATGACGCGGATAACACTGATTTTCACTGATTTTAATTATTAAAGAAATCTATGTATAATCCGTTCAATCCGTGTTATCTGTGTGCTATTTAATGTTGATGTTCTTGTTCTTGCGGCTGCTCCATTTTTTCCATGTCATGCTGAGGCGCTGCCGGTTGCTGGCTTTTGTTCATCTTTTCCTGGAGCATCTTCTGGATGGCTTCCTGGAGGCGGCTTTCGCTGTCGAGCATAAACTGGGCGGAAGTAACCACCATTTCTCCTCCCAACAACCCGGAGATTACCCGAACATAACTGTTGCCGGGCCCACCTTCTTCACCGATGCGGATTTCCCGCGGTTCAAATTTCCCTGCTTCCCGGACCACAAAGACAACACTGCGCTCGCCGGAACGGATGACCGCTTCGGAAGGAACCACCATGGTGTTGGGCAGGGTTTTTCCCTGCAACTGAACATTAACATACATGCCCGGTTTCAAATCAAAACCGGGATTAGAAAATACCAGCCGAACGTGCACATCACGGGCTTTTTCACGAAGATAGGGGTAGACATAAGATACCCGGCCTTTAAACTTCTCTCCCGGCAGATAAGACAACTCCATTTCCGCCGTTTGTCCTTCTTTGATCCAGGGAATCTCATAGTCATAAATACTGGCATGAACCCAGACGGTGGAGAGGTCGGCAATCTGGTATAAATCCATTCCGGATTTAATATGCGCGCCTTCAACGGCATTCTTATGCACCACAATGCCGTTGGCCGGTGATTCTAAAAGTACGGTCTTTTTCACCTCCCCGGTCTTTTCCAGCCGGTCGATTTCCGATTGAGGAATATCCCAATACTGTAAGCGTTTCCGGGTGGATTTAAGGAGCGTTTCCGCCCCTTCTTTGATCGATTCAAAATTGCTGCCGGCAACTAATTCCTGGTTTTTAACAGCCAGTAGATATTCTTCCTGGGTGGTCACTAACTCCGGAGAATAGATTTCCAGCAGCGGATCGCCTTTTTTTACAAATTCCCCGGTGAAATTCACGTAGAGCTTTTCTACCCAGCCGGAGATTTTGGTATTGACCAAATAGAGGGTTTCTTCATTATAATCCACCTTCCCCACGGTGCGGATCACCCGAGTGAAATCCATGCGCTCCACCGGCGCGGTACGGACGCCCATATTTTGTACCGTCACCGGGTCAATAGAAACGATACCGCCGGAGCTTTTGCCGGCTTCATCTTCATACACCGGGATGAGATCCATACCCATCGCCGATTTTCCGGGTCGGTCGTATATTTCGGTGGGATTCATCGGCGCCTGCCAATAAAGGATTTTTCGTTCGCCTTGCGGTTTTTGATCGGCGGTTTGCACTGCTGCCTGCTCGCTGCCGGCCTGTTTAACCGGCACCAAATTCATGCCGCACTTGGGGCATTGTCCCGGTTCATCCACAATCACTTCCGGGTGCATGCCGCAAGTCCATAGCTGGCCTTCGGCGACTACGGCTTCAGCTTTTTCTTCCCCGCTTCCGCACCCGCTAACCAGAAATATTCCCGCCAGGGAGAGCAGAATGATTAAGATGGTGGTTGATAGTTTGATGCTGTATTTCATGTCATTTCTCCATTGTGTGGATTTATTGACTTGTGGATTTATTGACTTGTTGATTTAGTGATTTGTTGATTATAAGTGAACCAATCACTAAATCACTAAATTTTTCAATACTCCAATTCCGCGCCGGTTAACGCTTCTATTTCCGCAGCGCCGTTATGGTGGTCTTTCAGTATCCGGTAAAAATCCAGCTCGAAATTGAAAAGATTCACCTGGTTGGTCAGCAGGGTGAGAAAATCCACCTTATCAGTCTGGTAACCGGCGATAGCAGAATTAAGTGATTGCGATGCCTGGGGAATGATGCCGGTCTGGAAAAGATTGAGAAGCCGCTCATTTTTTTGCACGTCATTGAAGATCGCATCTAAACCGGAATATACCTGGTTAAGAACGTCATTATATCTTTCCTGAACTGAGATTTGATTGTAACGGGATTCTTCGACCTGTTTTTTCTGTTTTCGCCAGAAATACAGCGGCACTCTTACATTCAACATGCCGGAGAGAAAATTTACACCACCAGTGCCGTTCTGCAGTTCCTCTCTTTGCGAGTAAACCACACCAAGACTGAAGTCCGGCAAATATTCTTTTTTTGCCAGACGCACCTGCTGTTCGCTTTGGCGAACCATCGCCTGCCAGGCTTGCAACAGCGGGCGGTCTTCATCAGCCAATTGCTTTAACTGTTCAAAATCGTATTCAAACGATTTGAAAATCAGTTCTTCCGTAGGCCCCGCCAAACTTTCCGCCGGGCGATTTAACAAGGCATTCAAACGGGCTTCCACGGCATCGCGTTTTTTCTGTAAATTAATCTCCCTGTCCATCATTTTGGAAAGCTCTACCTGGGCGCGTAACACATCCTGCTGCAAGCCGCTGCCGACGCTGTATTTGGTCTCGGCAATGCGTACAAATTCCTGCAATATGTCGAGGTTCTTTTGCACGGTTTCAAGGGATTTATCCACAAAGAATAGATCGAAATAAGTGGCTTTGACGCTCTTTACAAGCTGATTGCGAAGTTCCCGGTAGCGGGCTTCGGCAACCACGGCGTTCTCGGCGGCGATATTCTCCCGGACGCCCTGTTTGCCGGGAAAGGGAAACATCTGCATGATGCCGAATTGCTTGCTGGTCATCGGTTCCTGATCAAAGGCAAAGGTGTTTACCGGCATGTTCATCAAGTTAAAGACCAGCAGCGGATCCGGTAGTGCCCCGGCCTGCGGGATTCTGGCTTCCGCCGCCTGCCAGGTATTTTGGGCAGATTGCAGGTCGGGATTGTTTTCCAGCGCTTCCTGAATTAAAGCGGAAAGCTGCATGGTAGAATCAGGCGGCTGCGCCAAACCCATCTGAAAAAGAATTAGCATTAAAATGCCAATCCATAAAAATCGTTGTCTCCTCATCGCGGCATTCCTTTCTTGTGATTGATTTCTATATTTCGTTGTTGTTTCTGAATGCTCATTTTAAACTTTAACCCGGTTTTTAGATGAAGGCTGGTCGATTTGCGGTTGGTTAATCCTGGCCCCAGAAAACCGCTTCAACCCGTATATACTCAATGCCAGCAGCAGCAAACTTCCCCACCAGAGGTAGCCAAAGGGTCTGATATAGTGGCTTACGATAACTTCAGAAGAGTAGAGGTGAGTATGATCCGGGGAAAACAGCCGGTGATAAAGGCAGGTGTATTGATTGTCAAAATTCACCGGAAAGAAGAATATTGCGCCGAATATTCCCACGCCCAGGACTGTCAGAATCAGGATGGTGCCTGTGTTTAAGCGAAATCGTTTCACTTTTTTCTCCATTTCTTTGTCATTATTGGCGATAATGTCAAGTTTGATGCCAGGATAGAATGGCCGGGGAATCTCAAAGACAAAACGACTTTGTAACCCGTTAATATTTATTTAATTAGGCGGGGGAACTTTAAATAAATGTTGAGGAATTCGGGATTGAGATGGCGGGAATTTTTCGAAAATAGCAGAATATTCTACAATTTGAGTGTAGAATATTCTACAGAGTTGGGGGGGGGTAAAAAACACTCTTAAAATAAAAAGGGCAGGATGTATAGGCGTAGTGTGCGGCCAAGCAAAATTATCAACGGTCTGCGTTGTGTGGGGTATGGTATTGCAAAAAGGCTTGCTTGGTTTCCGCCAACTTGGTTGGTCTTGGCAACGTCAAATCTCGCGAAGATATCCCGATTGATGTATGCCAAAGACATGAGCATCTTCAATATCGGTTCGCAACCTTTCCGCATTAGGACACCTTTATGATTTTGCATCTCTATATTTTTACAACCAGTCTTTTTTGCGAAAAAAAACAACCATCCCGGCGGTAATTAATATCATTATCAATAACAGAACGGGATAAGCCGAACGCCATTTTAATTCCGGCATAAATTCGAAATTCATTCCATAAAGACCGGTTAAAAAAGTTAGCGGTATAAAAATAGTGGCAATGATGGTTAGGACTTTCATAACCTCGTTCAAGCGATTGCTGGCATTGGTTAAATATATTTCCAAAACGCCAGTAGCCATTTCCCGGTAACTTTCAATTGTTTCGATCACCCGAATAATATGATCGTAGCAATCGCGAATATAAGGAAGGGTTGTTTTCTCAAAATGTTCTATTTCTCCCCGGGCAAGCCCGCCGAGTACTTCTCGCAAAGGCCATATATGTTTTCTTAGTAAGATTAAATTGCGCTTAAAATGATTAATTTTGCGTAAAGTGTCTTTTCCCGGTGTGTCTAAAACTTCTTCTTCTAATAGCTCGAGATTATCGCCCAGTTTTTCTAATACCACAAAATAATGGTCAACAATGACATCAATTAAAATATAGGCAAGATAATCGGCACTGTGTTTTCGAAGGCGGCTCTGGCTGTCTTGAATGCGATCTCTAATCGATTGAAAAATATTCGATTCCCGTTCCTGGAAACAAATGACAAGGTTTCTGCCAATTATTAAGCTGAATTGCTCAATCATTAAATCGGACTTTTCTTCGTCGAAGTATATCATTTTTAAAACAATAAATACATAATTGTTGTTAACTTCCAACTTTGGTCTGGAATCGGTGTTGACAATGTCTTCTAAAACCAGTGGGTGAATCTTAAAATGGTTTCCTATTCTTTCGAGAATGCTTGTTTCGTGCAGCCCGTAAATATTGATCCAGGAAATTGTTGGCCTATCACGGAAAGGAAAAATCTCCTCTAAATCTTTCACGCTGATGAATTTGTGATTCTGTTCGTCATAATCGGTTATGCTTATCCGGATATCTTCAACTTTTTGGTCGCCAATAAATACATACGAACCGGGCGCTAAACCGGCTTTTTTAGAGCTGGGTTTAATATATTTTGACATTAGACATCCTTTTGTTTAATCATCTGCTATTCGGTGAATAATTTTATCCATTCTGATATATCTTTTTATTCCCGCGCCCATTACCACTATAGCGATGGGTATTAATACCCAACCAGTGATTTCCAGCGCCAGGGAATCAAAAAATTTGATGAGTGACACCCCTGTTATTAAAATGGCCAATGCAGTACGGATATATGCCAAAAGAGTTCTTTCGTTAGCGAGAGTTGTTCGATCGACAGCGAGATGGTCGCGGAGGATTAATTTGTCTTTGGAAATGTGAATGTAGGAGGTCTCTGACATACTTTTTCTCCTGGCCAAAATGGCTTTTTCGTTTCTTGAGTTTACTTATTGCTTTACTGTTAAAACAATTTCTACCGGCATCCACATTGAGACAATTTTGCTGCTCTTGATAATAAAACCCGCTTCTTTAAGCGCTTTGCTTACAAAAATCGGCCGGCAATTCAGGATATTGGGAAAATGACGGTGAGTCCATTCATACGCTTTTTTAATTGCATTTTGTTTCCCAATTTTTGATAATCCGGCGACAACAATACGTCCTTCAGGATGTAGCACTCGATAACATTCAGTTAAAACTACCGGAATTTCCGGTGTATCGAATAATTCCAGTGTAAAACTCATGAAGACCGCATTTATCGTACGATCGGCAAATGGTAAATTGGCGGCATCGCTACAGAGCAAGATTGACCGCTGTCGTAGGCTTTCTTTCTCTAAACGCTTTTGGGCGATTTTTACCATTTCTTCCGAGAAATCTACACCATAAACTTTGCCCTCGTTTCCGACAGACCGGGCAAGTTTTACCAAACCATGCCCGGTTCCAAAGCCAATCTCCAGAATTTTCTCTCCCGCCAGCGGCGCAAGCATTTCGACGGCCTGTTTGCGAATTGGCGCTTCGCTGTGATTTGCTAACAGGTCATAGAAACGAGCAATTTTGTTGTAAAAAGCTTTGGTTTCATGATGGGTTTGGAAAACCGGTAAAATGTTTGACCGATCTTTATTTTCAATATCAGTATTCATTTTAATATTTAGAGCATCGATTTTCACGTTTCATCCGGACTGCTTCAATGGCAGCGTAATTGTAAAAACAGCGCCTTTACCGGGTTTGCTTTTTGCTGTAATTTGACCATTGTGTTGTTGAACGATTTTCATACAGGTTGACAAACCAATTCCGGCCCCTTTGTAATGGCTGTTTTTTCCATGCAGTCTTTCAAAAGGCTGGAATATTTTCTCAGCATGTGCCTCATCAAACCCGATGCCGTTATCCGCAACCCGAATTTCATAACAGCTATTCATTTGTTTTCGAGATATCTTCACCACTGGCGGCTCACCTGGCTGGCGATACTTGAGAGCATTTTCGATTAGGTTTTGAAAAAGCCGGACCATTTCTATCGGAATCGCCTCGATTGTGCCGAGTTGCTCTACTTCAATCGAAGCGTTTGTTTCGGAAACCCGGTGTTCCAAATCGGTTAATACATCCGCTACAACCGCTGAGAGATTAACCCTTTCTATTGCCTCGGATGACTTTCCCGCCCTGGCGTACGCCAATAGATCATCCAGAATTCGGGACATTCTTCGGGAGGTTTCAATGATTCTGTCCAGGTATACCCGGTCATGTTCCGGCAGAAACCCTTTCGCTCGTCGGGATAATTCATCCGCGTTCATAAGAATTTGTGTTAATGGGTTGTTCAGGTCATGGGAGGCAAGCGATACAAATTTTTCCAGTTCATTGTTTTTCCGGCGTAAGTTGAC
>CAXHHS010000011.1:0-23085 GCA_964015645.1 uncultured bacterium | reverse complement strand
GTATTATCATTAACGAAACGGCTGCCCGTTTTGTGGGCTGGACGCCGGAAGACGCCATCGGGAAATCATTCCGCTTAAACGCTAACCAGGACATGCGCGTTGTCGGCGTTATCAAGGATTTTAATTTTGCTTCGCTGCACCAACCGCTTCGGCCATTTGTAGTGGATTTGCCTAACAATCACGGTATGATGGCTTTTTTTATTCGTTACATCGCCGTACGTATGAACATGGAAAATATTCCGGCAACGCTGGCCTTTCTGGAAACAGAATGGGGTAGCTTCGACACCGGCAAATCTTTCGAATATTTTTTCCTCGATGATGAATTAGATAAACTCTACCGGGCGGAAGAACGCCTGGGGCAAATTTTCGTCATTTTCTCCTGTTTAGCGATTTTAGTCGCCTGTTTGGGATTATTTGCCCTGGCCTCCTTTACCGCCGAGCAGCGCACCAAAGAAATCGGTGTGCGAAAAGTGCTTGGGGCGACTGTGCTGCAAATCGTTTTATTGCTCTCCAAAGAATTTGCCAGGCTCGTACTATTCGCATTTATCTTCGCAGCGCCGTTAGCCTATTTTGTGATGAACCAATGGCTGCAAGAATTTGCCTATCGAATTACCATAAATTGGTGGGTATTCCTGCTGGCGGGATTGATTTCGTTTGCCGTCGCCCTATTCACCGTTACGTACCAGGCAATTAAAGCCTCACTGACAAACCCGGTGGATGCATTGCATTATGAGTAGTTTATGACGGTAAGCAGTAGTAGGCAGCGGCAGTTAGAAAAGCTTGTTTGCGGTTTCATGAAAGATCCTCCAATTAATCAGGCTAAGGTGAAACTTCCACCTTAGCCTGACCTTTTAATCTTTTATCTATTGCTCGTCATCTGTGCTTTAACATCCCCAGCGTTCAACTTCTCTAACGCCGCCTCAATCTGCCCAAAGCGTTTCTCAAAGGCACTATTCTGGGTTTTCAGTCGGGCATTCTCCGCTTTCAGCGCTTCTATTTCCGCTTGCTGCTCCTGCATGGCTTTGACGACGACTGAGGTTAGTAAGCCGTAGGCGATGCCTTTGTCGCCTTCTTCGCCGCTGACAACTTCCGGAATAATCTCTTCCATTTCCTGGGCAATAAAGCCGATGCTTTCCTCGTTGCCTGCTTTGTAACGGTATTGGGCCGGGCGCATTTTCATGATGTCTGCAAGCCCGTAGCGCAATTCCTTGATGTCATACTTTTTGGCGATGTCCGAGGCACTGACCCAAAGCCCGAAGGCGGTACAATATGCGCCGCTGGCCATTTCTAACGGATGAAATGGATCAGAGACGCCGATGCCGACGTTGCCCGCATTATCGATTATCACGCGCTCGACGGCATTGGTCTCGAAGGAAATGTCGCCGTTTTGTTTATTCGCGATAAAAAGCTTGCCGGTGTCAAAGATGCCGATCTCGGAAAGCAATGTTGCGCCATCTTGGTATTTGATTCTTGAGTTGGCGCCATTGTCAACGATGACATTGCCGCCGTTCACTTCGAGTCTGGCGTCCGGCGTGGTCGTGCCAATGCCGACGTTGCCTGTGAAGTCTGCATTGCCGGAGACAGAAAGTTTGTTCGCAGGTGCCACTGTGCCAATGCCGACATTGCCATCGCCGCGCAGACGCATCACCTCGGTGTTTCCATTCACGTGGAAGGTCATGATCTGTTCTTCCGGGCCGGGAGGAGGGGCCACCAGGGCTGTGTTCAGTTTCGTCCGAATCGACGCGCTGATGGGAACAGGGCCATCGTCGAGGAAGACAAGTCGGGGATCGTTTTTGGTGAGTTGTGCATCGCCAGCCACTTCCAGAGCTGCAGATGGGGCAGAAGTGCCGATGCCAACATCGCCGTCATTATCCACAAAAACGCCTTCGCTGTCGCCATCTCCGGAAAGGTAGTTGCCGTTAAGATTAAGATTTTGGGTAGCAGTGTGGTCGCCAAGATTGTCAGAGCCGGAAATGCCGGTTAAACCGGAGCCGTCGCCAACGAAAGCTGTGGCGGTGACCGTTCCGTTGACATCGAGTGCGGTCGCCGGGGTATTGGTGCCGATGCCGACATTACCGGTAGGTGCTTCAATGACAAATGCATCATAATGGTCGATGCCGTCTACCCGCCTGCTGATGCCGAAGTTATTTGCGCCAAGGTTTTGGTTATCAAACCCGATGTTGACCCCGGTCAACCCGCCATCCTGGTGAAGTTTCAGCATGGGGTTGTCGTCTTCATTAATATTGTTGGTATCCGCTTCTAAAAATAACACTGCGTCACCAGTGCTGGAAACGTGAATGTCGGCAGCAGGTGAATTGGTGCCGATGCCGACCTTTCCTTCATCATCCACAAAAACGCCTTCACTATCACCATCACCCGAAAGGTAGTTGCCGTTGAGGTTAAGCGGTTGGGCGGCGGTGTGGCTGCCCAAATCATCGCCGGAAATGCCGGTTAAACCGGAACCGTCGCCGGCAAAAGCGGTGGCGGTGACCGTGCCGCTCACCTCGAGTTTGCTCGCAGGTGCAGTGGTGCCGATGCCGACATTGCCATTTTTATCTATGGTCATCCGAACCGGAATATCAGCGCCTAACACTTCAGCGGATTTGGTCGCAAAATGAAGTGATCCGGCAGAATTGTTGCCGGTAGTTTTTTCATGAACAATAGCAGCGCCCACATTCTCTGCCCCATTGCCCTGGGAAAAACCGATCCCATTGGCATTGCCCTGTGCATTGGTTGCATTTCGAGTCACCAGCGCCAATTCCGAGACGTCAACCGTGGTGCTGTCAAGCATCGCTCTACCGCCGTATACATTCAGCGTATGGCTTGGCGAGTTTGTAGCGATACCGACATTGCCGTCGCCATCCACAAATACGCCCTCGCTGCCGCCATCTCCGGAAAGGTAATTGCCGTTGAGGTTAAGGGTTTGGGTTGCGGTGTGGTTGCCGAGATCATCCCCTGAAATACCGGTCAGGCCTGAGCCGTCACCGACGAATGCGGTGGCGGTCACAGTGTCGCCATTGGAAATGCCGTTACCGTTGAGATTGAGCGTTTGGGTGGCGGTGTGGTTGCCAAGGTTGTCAGAGCCGCCTATGGGTTGGCCGTTGAGGGTGGTCCAGATGCTATCTCCGGCAGCCAGTCTTACGCCGGCAGTGGGGTTGCCTAAGCCATCAATCTCGGTTACAAATCGCACGCCACCGGTGGCGCGGGCAGCAAATTCGTTGGCGGTTTCCGAATTAAAACCCGTGAAGTTGTTATTATCAACATCTGCCCATAAAAATGCCCCATCGTGGTTAGCTTTAGCCCGGTAACCGGCCGCAAAACTATAATTGCCGGCCGCCAAATTGAAGAAGCCACCCGGAATAGCAGCATTATTTCCGCTAGCAGTATTGGCGTTGCCGCCCCCCACCGAACTGGTGTTTCCGGCTGTGTTATTGAAGCCGCCGGCAATAGTGCCATGGTTGCCGGTGACAGTATTGATCTCTAAACCTTCCTCTTGGTGACCTCCTCCGGATATTGTGGCGCCATATATCCCGTCGATAACAATATTCCCACTATAGCCGCCAATAATGTTAGGGATTCCGGCTGAGTCGGATTCAAAACGCATTACCCGTTCATTGAAAACCTTAAAATCCAGCGGCATATTGTCCGTGGTGCCAATAAAGTTGACCGTGTTATCGGTGCCGCTGTTGCCGGTGAGAGACCAGCCGCTGCTGGGCAAACCGGTCAAGCCGGAGCCGTCACCGACAAAGGCTGCCGCGGCAACGGTACCGGGGGCGGTCACTGTGCCGGTATTATCAATTATCAAACGATCGTTTATGCCATCCTCTATTACATATCCGCCATCAATGTCCACTGAATGCACCCACAAGCTCTGATCGTTTTCCAGAGCGATGGATTGCCTTCCCGTATGTAAAGCGGAACCCACGTGTAAGCGTTGACCCGGGCTCGCTGTTCCAATGCCAACGTTGCCGGCAGTATCAACAAAAATACCTTCACCATCCCCGTCGCCGGAAAGATAGTTGCCGTTGAGTTTGAGGGCTTGGATGGCTGTGTGGTCGCCGAGGTTGTCTGCGCCGCTGCCGATTTCCACCCACTGGGTGCTGTTCCAATACCAAAAACTGGCGGTGTCTTCATCATAGACCGCCAAACCCTGGTCGGCCACGGATAGCCCGGCCATTGTGGTCCGTTGAGCGGTGGTTAGCCGGGGGATCAAAAGGCCTTTGTCATTGTTGAGGGCATCAATATCCAATACCGCATTGCCGTTGGCGACTGCTGAACCGATTATGACATTTCCGTCATCCCGCACCTGCATCAGGGTATCACCGGCGGCATTCACAAAGCTGACGCCGCTGGCGCCGGTGTTTTCGGTATTGGGGTTAGTTCCGCCTCTATTGTCTTTATTAGAAGATTCGCTGACAACTACTTTACCACTTGCTTTTCGCTTTGTAGAATTTTGGCCGAAGAGGCTGCCGGTAGTTATGGATAGGATAAGTAAGGTGGTTAAAATTGATTTGGTATGCATGATATGTCTCCTTTTAATTATTTAGCCTCAGAGAGGCGATATATTTATAGTTATTGATTTTCAAGTTGATTGTTGAACTCCCGCGGAGTGACATATACCGGTTGATATATGCCACCCCTACCGGGGTTAGGTCTTAATTGGATTTGTCTTTTTCTATAAACATGGCGCTCCTACCTGAGCTATTGGATTCCAGCTTTTGCATAACTGCGGCAAGCTGTTTTTCCAACAAAGCAACTTTGGCGACTTTCGCTTCCAGAGCTTCAATCTTGGTTCGTTGTGTCTCAATTTCAGCTTGCTGGGTTTCAATACGCCGTATCAATGCCTTATTGGTGGAAGCCGCTTCCTGCAGGCCTACAACTGTGTTGACCATATTCAAACCGCCGTTAGCATTTTCCCAAGCACGGCCAATGAGCAAATGGCTATGCTCCGGTTGCAAGTCTTCCGATGAAACGGCAATGGCAGTGCCGTCTTCCAAACCGGAAGCGATGATGTAATCGCTTTTACCAACTTTACCGCGCACTTTAACCGGCACCTGGCCAATAAAACCGACTTTGCCCATTTTGGCCCGTTCCGTTTCGTTCATGGGGTCGTTGCCGACCACGTTGGGCGCGGTTGAGATCGCCATAACCCGCTCTGCTCCAGCAGTGAGTTTGCTGATTTGGCCGCCAAAAACACCCACTACATCGCCAGGCTGCAACTCTTCGTTGGGATTGAGTTTGGGGATGTACTCTGCAAAGTCAGAACCCTGGCTGGCGTTGGTTACCCCGCCGCTGCCGTTGCCTTCAATTGCGCCAAGCGCATCACCATCACCATCTTGAAAGCTGATAAAGTTAGTGCCGAGTCCCGGGTCGCCGGTGGTGCCAATCTTGAGCAAGAGTACGTCGGCGCTGGAACCTGTATTGGTATTATGGAAATAGGCAACGTTGTCGGTCGGGGTGCCTCCAAAGCCATTGTGGCTACCGCTTACATGGAGCTCGGTCATAGGGTCAGTATTGCCGATGCTGACGTTGCCCGCATTATCAATTATCATACGCTCAACGGCATTGGTCTCGAAGGCGATGTCGCCGTTTTGTTTATTCGCGATAAAAAGCTTGCCGGTGTCAAAGATGCCGATCTCGGAAAGTAATGTTGCGCCATCTTGGTATTTGATTCTTGAGTTGGCGCCGTTATCAACGATGACGTTGCCGCCATTTACTTCGAGTCTGGCGCCCGGCGTGGTCGTGCCAATGCCGACGTTGCCGTCATCATCCACAAAAACGCCTTCACTATCACCATCACCCGAAAGGTAGTTGCCATTGAGGTTAAGCGTTTGCATTGCGGTGTGGCTGCCCAAATCATCGCCGGAAATACCGGTTAAACCGGAACCGTCGCCGAGAAAGGCCACGGCGGTCACCGTGCCTGCGTTATCTATGCTCACCGTTTGCATCGGGTTGCCGGAGCCATCGATAGCCGTCACAAACCGTACGCCACCGGTGGCACGGGCGGCAAATTCGTTGGCGGCTAAGGAGTTGAAATCGAGGTCATTTTGATCGGCAAAGAGAAAGGCGCCATCATGGGCGGCGTTGATCTTGGCGCGCCGGCCGGCTGCGAAGCTGTAGGCGCCCGCAGCCTGATTTAACCTCCCTCCAGGTATAATGGCGTAGAAGCCGCTGGAAGTGTTGTCAACACCCCCGCCGACGGTGGCCCAAGAGCCGCTAGCGGTGTTGAACTGCCCCCCGTCTACGGTGGTGCTGAAGCCGCTGGCCGTGTTGGTACGGCCCCCGCCGACGGTGGCGTAGCCGCCGTCGACGGTGTTACTGGCACCTCCGCTGACGGTGTCATATAAGTCGCTAGCAGTGTTGCTTTGCCCCCCGCCGACGGTGGTGCCGAAGCCGCTGGCAATGTTTCTCGACCCGCCCCCCACCGTACCGAAATCAGCAGTTACACTGTTTACTGCACCATTTTTTCCACCACCGCCAATGGTGGCGCCAGAAGCTGATGCATTGTTGCCGCTGAAACCGAAGACAACATTAGGGCTGGTGGCGTCCGGTTCAATTCGTCCCGCACGCGCACCATTGACGCGGATTTCCAGGGCTTGGTTGTCCGTTGTGCCCAGGAAATTGGCTCCCGGTGTGGTACCGCTGTTGCCGGTGAGAGACCAGCCGCTGCTGGGCAAACCAGTCAAGCCGGAGCCGTCGCCGATAAAGGCAATGGCGGTCACCGTATCTGCCCCGGAAATGTCGTTGCCGTTGAGGTTTAGGGTTTGGGTAGCGGTGTGGTCGCCAAGGTTGTCTGAGCCACTGCCGATTTCAACCCACTGGGTACTATTCCAATACCAAAAGCTGGCCGTGTTTTCATCATAGAGTGCCAAACCCTGGTCGGCAGCAGATAGCCCAACCATTGCGGTGCGCTGGGTAGTGGTCAGGCGGGGGATTAAAATGCCTTTGTCATTGTTGAGGGCATCAATATCCAGCACCGCATTGCCGTTGGCGACTGCTGAACCGATGATGACATTGCCGTTATCCCGTATCTGCATCAGAGTATCGCCAGAGCTGTTCACAAAGCTGACGCCGCTGGCAGCAGCGCTTGTTGAATTGGTATTGCCTAGGCCCCCGGTGCCTCCCTTGTTAGCTGTCTGCTGTAGCGTTGCCGTAGACGCGCTTTTGGTTTTCTTTTGCTGTTCAGAATCCCCCGCGAATAAGGCGGTGGTGGAGATGATGATTAAACTGAGAATTGCGATTGATTTATTCATGACGTTGCTCGTTTATTATTTGGGGTTTAAGGGGTCGAAATACTTTCTGTTTTATGGATCTCTTCGACCCTTTTGACCTTTTTGACTCCTGGACTATTGATGTTTGCCCGGTATTCTTTGGGCGTGCAGTGAAATTCCCGGCGAAAGACTTTGCAGAAGTAGTTGGGCGTGTTGAAGCCGGTTTTGTAGGCAATTTCGGAAAGCGTTTCATTACTGTGGCGAATGAGTGCTGCCGCCCGCCGTAAACGCAAGGTTCGAATGAAGGCGCTTGGCGATTGGTTTACTAACACCCGCAGCTTACGATGCAGTTGCCGGCGGCAGAGACCGATTTTTGCTGCGAATTGGCCCACATCAAATGTCTCATCATTCAAATTGCTCTCTACAATGGCGACCATTCGCTGTAGCAGCTTTTCATCCTTATTTACAATCGGTACGCTAACCGGGAGCGTGCCGGAAACCGGGAAAAACCGCTCCGGCAGCCAGTTATGCTCTGCCCGCGGGTTTTCACACGGAGAATTGATTCCCGGAAAGGGGAAGGGTATCGTGGCAGTGTGGTGGTTGTACATGATGTATTTCCTTTCTGAATTGTTAAATTGTTACATTGCTAAATGATTGGATAGTTGATCAGCCATTAAGTCATTTCAACTTTTCCCATAGGGATGCCTGCGGCAAGCTCACTTTTAACTTTAGTCACTTGCAACCTTGAGCAATCGTTAGTTTCCGCGTAACGAAAAACCCCTCCGCCTGCAAGCAATAGTTGTAGCTGCCCGGTTTCAGGGGGCGGTTGTCGGTATCAGTGCCATCCCAAATCAGCCGGTAGTTGCCGGGATCAAGATGCCCCTGGTGCAGAATGCATTGAAGTTCTTCGCGATTGTTGTAGACCATTATTTTTATATTTCCGGGCCGGGGAATGGAAAAACAAATACCGGTTTGGCCGGCGAAGGGATTGGGATGGTTTTGCTCCAGGTTAAATTCCAATGGCATTTCCAAAAGTTGATTTTCCCGGGTCAGTTTCTGTGTTTTCTCTCTCTTTAGCATTATCGCTTTCCTTTCGTGCATCTCTCTTTGCTCTGTTTTTGTTTGGCAATTCATTCCTGCATTATCCTATGTTTCATTTGCTGAGAAAAAGATAGATTCCGGGGGTTAGCTTTGCGCTTCAATGACGGCCAACTTTGATTCAATTTTGGACGGTACTATTCAATACCGGACATTTCCTATTCAATTTTGGCCAAGAGGGGCTGTGAGTATAGTTAAAAGGGGGGATTTGAAGTTGTAGAAACGGGGTTGGTTTTAGGGATCGAAAACAGGTGATATGGGAGAAGGTATTTTATTTATCTTCTTAAAGTAGCCTTAGACACTATTCTTTTTTCAAAAACTCCGAAGGCGATTTTTGGAAGGCGTCGCGAAAGGCCCTGGCGAAGTTAGAAACATTGCCGTAACCTACGTCAAAGGCAATTTCGGTGACGTTACCGGCATTTTGCTCTAATAATTGTTTGGCGCGCTCCATCCGAATTCGCCGAATGTAGAAGGCCGGTGAACAATCGAGCAACGCGTTCAATTTACGTTGAAGCTGGCGGCGGCTCATGCCGATCTCGCGGCATAACTCCTCAACTTGGAAATTTTCGTCAGAAAGATTTTCTTCCACTATTTCTTGCAACCGTTCCAGAAACGCTCGATCGACAGAGGTAACCATAACCTCAGAAGCGGTAATAATCGGCTGGTGCTGCACTTTGGTGAGAAGCTGCTGGCGAAGTTCAATCAGCTTGCGTACCCGAATTTCCAATTCCCGGGTGCTGAATGGTTTGGTGAGGAAGACATCCACCCCGGTTTCCAGCCCCTCGAACTTATCGGTTTCCGCAGCCTTAGCAGTCAGCATAATGATGGGAATGTGGCTGGTGGCCTGGTCTTCCCGCAGCATCCGGGTCAGGGCATAGCCATCGACTTTGGGCATCATCACGTCGGTAACGATCAAGTCGGGGATGTGCTCTTGAGCATGTGCAAAGCCTTCCTCGCCATTGGGCGCTTCGATGATCTTGTAGCTGCCCATCAATGTTTCCCGGATGTAAGCCCGCATATCGGGGTTGTCTTCAACGACCAGGACGATTTCGGATTTCGGATTTCGGATTTCGGATTTTTCTTTGTTACTGGCTGCTGGTTGCTGGCTGCTGGTTAACTGATTGTCGCTTAGCGCCATGCGCTCTGCGTTTTGCACTTTGCTTTCTCCTTCCAAATCCGAAATCCGCATTCCGGAATCCGAAATCGATGAATCCGAAATCTGATCGGTTTTCAAATGCTCCCTACCCAACAGCAGCTTTACCGTAAAGGTAGTGCCAAACCCTTCGGTGGTTTCTACAGCAATACTGCCGCCGTGGATTTGCACCAATTCCTTGGTAAGTGCCAAACCGATGCCGGTGCCCTCAAACTCGCGGGTGGCGGAGCTGTCCACCTGGTAGAATCGGTCGAAAATATGCGGCAGCCGGTCTTTTGGGATGCCAATGCCGGAATCACGGACGGTTATTTTTACTTCGCCGGTCTCGGATGTTGGCATAGCGCCTTGCGCAGAGAGCATGGCGTTTTTTTCTTTTTGCCCTATGCGCTCTGCGCCATGCGCTTTGCTGCTACTGCCACCTGCTACCTGCCTACTGCTTACTGCCACCTGCACACTCCCTCCTTCCAGCGTAAACTTGAGGGCATTGGAGAGCAGGTTGTGCATTACCTTTTCGATCTTATCTTGCTCATAATAAACCAGAATCTCATCCTGGCTGCACTCAAACTGTAGACTGATTTTCCGCTGCAAGGCAAGCGATTCAAAGGTGCCGGTCAGTTGGCGGAGCAGCGAGACAATGTTTTGTTCCGAGACTTTCAGGGTCATTTGCCGGGCATCAAATTTGGAGAGATCGAGCAGTTGGTTTATCAATCGCTGCAATTGCCCGGCATTTCGGAAGGCCATTTGCAACTTCTTTTTGATTGCTTCTTGTTTTTGGGCCGGCAATGCGCTCTCAATCTGTCCAAGGATTAAGGTTAACGGCGTGCGGAACTCGTGGGAAATGTTAGCGAAGAAGCGGGATTTCAACGTATTCATCTCCCGCAGCTCCTCGGCTTGTTGTGAAATGGTTTGGGTCCGTTCCTGCACCGCTATTTCCAGCGTTTCTGTGCGCCTGTGCAGCGTCCGTTCGCGATAGCGAATAACCCCAACAATAGTTCCGGTAACCAGCAGCGCGTAGAGCAGGTAAGCCCAGGTGGTTTGCCACCAGGGCGGCAGGATGATTACTTTAACCGAGGCTCCTTCCTCGTTCCAGTAACGGTCATTGTTGGTACCTTTGACCCTAAATACATACTCCCCGGCATCTAAATTGGTATAAGTAACAAAACGGCGGTTGCCGGAATAAATCCAATCTTCATCGAAACCTTCCATCTGGTAGGCATACTGGTTTTTTTGCGGGGCGCTATAATCCAGCGCGGCAAACTCAAAGGAAAAGGCATTTTCCCGGTGGGAAAGAACGATTTCATCCGCGGCTGTAATGTGCCTGGGCATGGTGAAGCCGCCTTTTTTTCCTGCGGTATCGATCTTCACAGATTTATCGAAAATCTGAAAATCGGTAAATACTATTGGTGGAATAACGATATTATCTTTAATGCTATCAGGATGAAAAACATTTAAGCCGTTCCGGCCACCAAAATACATTTTTCCGCTGCGGCTTTTATGAAAGGCTCCCCAGTTAAAATATTTACCCTGCAAACCATCTGAGACATCAAAATTTCTAAATGTTTCTGTTTGCGGATTGAAGCGGGAAAGCCCGTTTCCCGTGCTCAGCCAAAGATTGCCGCTGCTATCTTCCAGAAAACCCTTAACCTTCCTGTCCGGTAGGCCGGAAGAAACGTCGTAGACCGTTATCTTTTCAGTCGTAGAATTGAATTTCACCAGGCCTGCGTTTGTACTCATCCAAAGTAGCCCTTCGCTCGACTGAAATATCAGCGGTTCAGTATTCACAAGCGTTTGATGAAAAGCATCGACATGATGTTGAATGCGGGCATATCGCGCTAGCACCTTCTCCGGAGATTGCCCAGCATCTTCCGGCGATCCTTGTGGCTGAGGTGAAAAAACAAGGCGGGAATGGCCAAATTTCGAACGTGCCCATAGAAGGTCATCTTGATACGGCCAGGGATAGATTTGAAGAATAATTCTACCATCTGGCGTAGGATTCTTTCCGGCAGAAACCGGGATGTCGGTTAAATTTAATGTCTTCGGATCAAGTCGCTTCAGCCCCTGGCCGTCTGTGCCAATCCACAGAATTCCCGGTTCGTACGGAGATTCATGGATCGCCAATATATTTTTAATCGGGTGTAGATGCTGATGAATTTGATAAGGTGTGATAATCCCGGTCTTACTGTCCAGACGATTCAACCCGGCAAAAAAGGTCCCAATCCAATATACACCCGGATGCTCCTTTGACTCAGTAATAACCCTGATATAATTGTCGCTCAAACTGTTCGGATTGTCGGGATCGTGCTGATAATGAGTATATTCCGGGTTTTTACCGGTTCGCCAACTTATCCGGGTAACGCCGCCGTATTGTGTACCGACCATCAAAGCACCGTCCCTCTCGTCTCCTGATTCCTGGATGGTTGTCACATAGTTGCGAACCAGGCTGTTGGGATTATTCGGCTCATGGCGATATAAATCAAACTTATTTTTGATGGATTTGTTAATACCGCCGCCGTAGGTAGCCACCCACAATATCCCGCCCCGGTCTTCGTAAATATCACGAACAATATTATTGCTCAAACTATACGGATCGTCGGGGTCATGTTGATAATGGGTGAAGGTTTGGGTCGCCCGGTTAAATCTGTTCAGACCGTAGCCATAGGTGCCAAACCAGATGTGGCCGGCTTTATCTTCAAGAAGAGATATAACATTGCCGGGGCTGAGGCTCTGGGGATCACCGGAATCATGCCGGTAGCGGGTAAATTTTTTCCTTTCCGGATCAAAAAAACCCGCCCATCCATTCCCCCCCACCCATAGGGCGCCTGTTCTGTCTTCCAGAATTGATAGCACCATGCCAGAGGGTAGGCTGCGGGGATCAGCAGGGTCGTTTCGATAGTTTGTAAAGGAAAGCGGCCCGGGTAAAGTGCCTGGTGCGTTTATTTTATTCACACGCGTTAGGCTCCGGCTGGTTCCAAGCCATATTACGCCATTCTTATCCTCATATATGGCTAAAACCAAATCAGAAGACAGGCTGCTTGGGTTATTGGGATCATGGCGATAACGGGTATACTTCTCTTCGCGGGTATCAAACCGTGTCAACCCATTACCATTAAAACTTAACCAGAGGATTCCCGGCTCCTGTGGAGATTCATAAATCTTTCTAACTGTGCTACCGCTCATGCTGTTCGGGTCATTTGGGTCATGCTGGTAATCGCTAAATGTATGCGTTGCCGGATCGTATCGATTCAAGCCGCCGCCATTGGTGCCAATCCATATAATTCCCTGATGGTCTTCCAATAGCGACCAAACTGAGTTGGCGCTGAGCTTCCCCGTTCCATCATAATCAAAGATCTCAATCTCGTAGCCATCATATCGACTCAGCCCATCGCCGGACCCAAACCACAAAAAGCCCTTGCTGTCCTGCAGAATGCACCACATGCCATTGCCGGCCAGGCCATCTTCAACCGTAAGATGCTCAAATTTGATTGGCTGGTTCTGGCTTGGTTGTGCAGACGCTGGGTTCCTTAAAAACCAAAGGAAAATGGTAAGGTAAATGAGGGGAACAAATATTTTAGGGAAATTCAACCTCAAAGTTAATGCTCTCCCAATAACTTAAATTATGTTCTAAAATAAGGTATAGAAGTTTAGGGAGATATGCAATGTTGGGAGAGAAAATGGAAAGAAAGACAGTAGGAATAATTATTTTACTTGAATGGTGCTTTGGGAGAAATTGAAGGAGTTGGAATCTGAGGATTATTAATTTATTGTTTTGCGATATAACAAGCTTTTCGGTAGAAAAGATATTCGCACTCAAAGTTGAATCAACCGATCACCGAACTGTAAAAACTCGATATTCCTTAGTGTGTCCGTGCCATCGCGATTGGGAATATTATCGATAACAGTGGTAGTACCATCCCGGGTTGTAATCGTATATTCTGTAGATGCACCGGTAAAAAAGACAGTGTTCGCGCCGCTATTGCCAGTGAGAGTGTTATTCAATTCATTACCACGCAAATTGCTGTTGTTAAAGCCGGTCAACGTTACGTCTTTCATAAACTTTGATTTCAGAGTGTATGTTTTGGCGCTGTCAAACTTTAGGTCAAACATGCCATCGAAGGCCGGATCCAACTGCACATTCCAATCCAGGTAAGGCGGAAAGAGTTTTTCGACCAATTCATACCCGGTGGGATCAATGGTTTTTAAATTTTCCGGCGTATGGGGATCATACTCGCCGCCAAACGACGGCCCGCTCGGTAAATGCGCCCACAAACCGTAATAAATGTCGATACAACTGATGATATATTCAAACGGCGCTACATCCGGGCTGGGATCGTCATAGCGATAAATGCCGGCTGCTCTTGCCTGTTGCTCTGCTGCAACGATCTCTGCATGGAAAGCCGACAGCGCAGTTTGAATGCCAGCGCCCTGCACTAGGTGAAAAATCTCCTCATACGCCGCATCGCGAGTAATATTGTTAAGGTAATCGTTCGATCCCTCAACCGGCGATTCCGTTGCATAGAGATCCTGAACAAATAAACCGAGGTCGGCGACTTTATCCCGGTTTGCAAGCGATTGGGCTTCGGTATCAAAATACACCAGCGTTGCTTTGTTGTTCGCCATGGTGTTTGCGATGGCAGATTTATTACTACCATAATGCGTTCCCGGCGCATCACGTAAAATAAATTCCATAATCTTCCGCGCGCGGGCAGCCTGGGCGTCGCTAACGCCAACGCTGGCAAAAATGTGGATTGGTTTACCATTCGGCGCGGTTACTTTGGTGTACTTGTTAAAAAGGGTTTGAAGCACCACCGGCACGTTGCCCGTCAACGGCACTACACCATTAGCCGAACCGGAAATATCGATATCGGGAATCGTTCCATTATTCGGTTGTGTCACATTTTTCTGGCAGGCTAAAAACAACATTACAGCAATAAAAAGTATTTTTAACAAGATGAGCTTGAATGTTGAGCGTTTCATTTTCTATCTCCGATTAATTCGATTTATTGGTAGATTTTTTTTCTACTGAACATGATTGTTTTTATTAAAAGGCTCTACATTTTGCCTGATGCCACTGAAAGCAGAGCTTCCCCATTACGTTACGATGCCGGAGCATCGTAACGAGTTTTTGAGTTTTATTAAAAATTTCAAATAGCGTAATATGGCCCGTGGTTTGGGCCATATTACGCTATTTGGAGAGGATCATTTTTTTGACTGCCTGGAATTGCCCGGTTTCGATTCGATACAAATAGATACCGCTCGCCAAAGCACGGCCATCAAATTGAACCGTATGATACCCCGCCGGTTTATACTCATTCAGAATCGTCGTAACAAACTGCCCTAACATATTGTATATATTGATTTTTACCTGCTCCGCCTGCGGCAATCCGAAGCGAATCTGCGTGACGGGATTAAATGGGTTGGGATAATTATCTTCCAGTACATATTGCGCCGGAACCTGGTTGCTGGTTTGTGTATTGATCCCAACCAGCGGCGATACGATTAACTGCACGGAAATCGTAAGGGGATTTTCATCAGGATCGTTGGAGTTGATAGTAAGCGTCCCGTTGTAAACGCCCGCTTCTAATTCCCTGGCGTTGGCAGTTATGGTGATCGTGCGCGTATTTTGCGGGGCAATATTGCCGGAAAATTCACTAACACTCAGCCAGCCGGAACCGCCTTGCAATAACGTTGGCCGGTGTAATGCGACTTCCGCATCCATTCGCTGCGACTGGCCTGGGGTAAACTCTGTCATGCAGGCGTCATCGGAATAATCCATAAAATTGTGGATAGGATCTTTTCCCGGGTCATCGGGGCAAGTGTCTTTTCCTTGCGGGCAACCGTCGCTTGGCTCTGCTTGATAGGGCGTATCATCAATGCCATCGCCCGGTGCAACGCAGCCGCCATCAAATGTGTGTAATAGACCTAAATAATGGCCGACTTCGTGAGTGCCGGTGTCGCCTTCGTTAAACGGCCCGCCGGGCCCGCCGGGCAAGGAAACATAATTTACCACAACCCCATGTAAATAGTGATCTTCCGGAAAATCCCCCGGCAGATAGGCATATCCCAACAAACCACCTCCCAAATCCAAAATATAAAAATTTAGAACAGCAGCCGGAGCGACCGCTAATTGCTGCTTCATGCCTTCTTCATCATTTCCGGTTGACCAATTGGTATTATTGGTACGGCGAATACTGTGAAGGTTGAATTGAAAATTGGTATTGGCAAACCCGGTATTCATCACGGCAATTTGCTCGTGAATCTGCTCATCGGTAACGTCGCCGGTAACGCCGTCATCGTGCCGCACAACGTGGAAGGCGACCGGGATGGTGGTCTTAGCAGTTACACGAGACTCCGCACGAAAGCGGGCCAGCCATTCCTCCGCCCGGCGCTGGCGCTCTGTTTTTTGTGCCTGGGTTGGCGATGGCGCTCCACAGCGAATACCATGAACCGTCTCGCCTTGGGCATTTTGGTAGATTGCAGTGCGCGGCTGATCGTAATTGATGCGACCGGATGGCACACTCGTAAAACCGGTTTTATTACTGATTGAGGTAAAGATGTTGAAATTCAAATCATCCGCCTCTGCACCGGCAACGTTGGAAATATCGAAAGTGGTGCTGGTGCTATCCCCTGCCTGAACGGTGAGAGAAACTTGCAGGGATGATATTTCAATATCCGGCGGGTTGGCAGAGGCAACCGCAAGCTGCACCGGCACGCTGATTTGTGGTGAATCAGGATCGTTGCTGTTGATGTTTAGCACAGCGCTGTAATTTCCGGCGGACAAACCGGCAGCATCAATGGAAACCGTTACCGCATCGCTGCTGCCGGGCGTCGTAGTGCCGTTGATGGGATTTTCCACCAGCCAGGGTACGACATCGGAAGATTGGTCGGATACAACGACATCATCGATCAACCAGCCGGGGAAATTATTCTCGATTTCATCAACCGTTTCAAAATAAAAGCGAATATTGATTTGCTGCCCGGCATAAGCGGAGATGTCCAAAGCCGTGGTAATCCAGCCGTTGCTGTTACCGGAAGGAGCGGTTCCGGTGGTATCGCCCCGCAGCGGCGTCCAGGTCGCCCCGTTGTCGGTAGAAATATCGACCATACAAAAATCGAAAGACTGCTCCGTAGAATAGTTTTCGGCAAACTCCAGGTTGATGAAATTACCAGCGCTGCTCAAATCAATTACCGGGGAAATTAACGCGGTGCTGATGCGGTTGCCGGTATCGTAATTCCCTTGCCCTTCAATACTGCACCACCAGCTGTGATTGGCGCTATTGGCATTGGCAGTCGTTTGATGCCATAAGTCGCCGGTCGTGCCATCCAATGCCGCTGTTGTCCAGCCGTTGAGGCCGTTTTCCATATCATCGGAAAAATAAACCGTTTGGCGGTTTTGCAGGACTTTTCTCACGGCAATACGCCAATTGGGATCAATTTTGCGGCCGCGGCGTTCTTCGTCTGTTAATCGAATTCTGGAGGCTAATCCGGCTGAACTGGCTTCGCTGATGGTCCAATTCAGATCTCCGGAACCGGCGGCTGCAATGTTGGCGATGGTTAACGTGCCATTATCGCTGCCATTTTCTGAGACACTAAAATTGAGTGCTGCCGGGGATACGCTGATGTCCGCATCACTCCCGCCGCCGGGATTAAACGAGACGACAAACAAACCATTTGTTTGATCGGAAATAAGGATTTTACCGGAATCGAAAAAAGGAAATGCACCCCAGGCCCCATCAAATCCACTGCCGGTGGCGGCGTTGGTATCGTAAAACCCCGCTTCTACCACATTCGCCGGATTGGAAATATCGTAAATTCTCAAGCCATCAGCATAATGGGACACGTAGGCATAATTCCCTTTGATATGGGCATTATGTGCTAACCCACCCGGCCCTAAAATTTGATCGACCAGGGTAATATTATCGAGATCGGAAATGTCCCAGAATTTGATGGTTTTTCCGACGGTCTCTTCCGTGGTTATCAGGTAATTTCCGTCTTCCGACCCCCAGGCATTGTGCACATAGCCGGCAGCAGGAATCGTAATTCGTTGTAAAAACAAGGGGTTAGAAGGTGTCGTTAAATCGAATATGCCGATGGTGCCGTTATCGCCTTCCGAGAGGTATACAATACCATTGCGGGCATAGCTATCGTGATTGTGAATACCGAAAGTGGACACTTGCACCGGGTTAGCCGGGTTGGCTAAACTCAATGCTATACAGGGATCGGAAGCGCTGCCATGATCCGCGTACAGCATTGCATTTGGCACATCGATGTGAATATTGTGCATTACGGTGAACCCGGTATATGTCGCCGCAACAGCAGCGGAGGATGGTAGGTTCGATAAATCGATAATTTGCATTCCACCGCCGGTTTCGTTTACGACGTAGGCGTATTGTTGGTATGTTTTAATATCCCGCCAGATGGAATTTGCGCCGGGGATAAACGCTACCTCTGCCGCGTTAGCCGGATCGGTAATATCAATGATGCTGGTCCCGGAAATAACGCCTAACAATGCATACTCCCGGCCATCCGGGGCGGTGTATCCCCAACAGTCGTTATAAAAACCGGCGGAAGGGCGAGGATTTATATTCGCTAACAGCGTGACATTGGCGTTCCCCTGGGCATAAAAAACGGAATTGATAACGAGTACAACGAACAACAGTAAAACTAAAGCAAGGTGAACTTTTCGATGCATGTTTGTTTCTCCCAATTGTTGAAGTTTTTGCAGTCTGCCCCGGCGCCAGGGGCAAGTCTGAAATCGTCTCTTAAAACCGGCAATGACGCTCGATCTATAGTGCTTCGTTACCGGTTATCTGTTACTACAATCCGGTGATTGAAAAACCCTATTTGAATTGGGAGAAATTTTTGGGGAGATAATAAACCACTACTATTTAAGCTTGATGCTATGTTGGCAAGCGGCGGTCGGCAGCAACAGCAGGCAAATAAAACATGTAGCGCTGCTGCCAACTGCCGCTGCCGTCTGGAAAGACACACCTCGCGGTATTAACGTAAATTTTACCCAATTTGTATTTCCCGTATTTCCTTAATTTGGCCTTCATCAATACTTAACGCGACGAAAAAGTTATGATGGGCTTGAGGCGAAATCATTTCAAATTCATAATTTTGTTTTGATATAGCGTTAATTTTAACGAAAATCAGTACATTGATAAGTAGCTGCAAATAAATCTATTTATTAGCTTCCGAAGGCTGAGGAGGAGGCTTGCCAAAGGCACTCCTGCTGAGGAGACTAAAAAATAGAACTTTAGCCTTCTCAGCCATGATTTAAGAAAAACTAAAGTGGATATGAAACGCATTTTTTATAAGATACATCAGTTTGTTTCGAATCCCTTCGCAGAACTTGCGGTCGGGATTTTAATTGCGATAAGCGTTCTTTGGCTTTTAGTATCGCAATGGAATGAACCCGAGTTTCACAAAGGCGGCAAACTGTCATTAGGATTTTTAGGAATCTTTTTAATTGTTCGAGCAATTGCGTTGTTGTTTGAGAGTATTACCCTGGTAGAAGAAGCGGCAGAAAAATTACCTGGTAAATACAAAAGAGGATTTATTTTACGGTTAGAACAGGTTGTCAAAAGCCCCTGGTTTGAATTTACAGCCGCCATTTTCCTGTTAGCGGCTGGTATTATAGAAGGAGTGGAAGCCTTCCGTTCCGCTACAATCCATAGTGAATCTGCCTGGTTGTTTGGGGTTATTTTACTGGGATCTTCTTTAACCATCAAATCCTTAACGGGATTATTAGAAGCCTTAAAGCTTGCGAAAGACGCGGAAAAGAAGAGCGGCCATCGTTTTCAGCTTATTGAAAAGTTGAGCCGCTTTTTTAGCCAACCCTCGGTTGAAGTGTTTGTCGGTTCGAGCATTATCATGTTAAGTATTTGGGAACTGGTTGAAACAGATAAATTGGCATTAAGCAATCACAAGTTAAAAACAACCTGGTGGATTTTAATCTATGGTATTATTCACAGCCTGAGATATATTTCAGCAATATTTACCGGTGCTGAGTTTATTGGGGATACGGGAGAAAAAGATAGTGCGGTATGAACGTTCTATATTGTAAAAAATTCTACCTTTTCTTATCTTTGCAAAGATAAAAAGAGAATGAAAAATTATATCGCAGGATATTTTTAATGACAATTTCAACAAATCACTTAATAATTAATGGTGATAGCCGTAATATGGCTGAGCTGGCCGATAACTCAGTTAATTTGGTAATTACTTCTCCACCGTATTGGCAATTGAAAGATTATGGAAGTTCAAATCAGATTGGTTTTGACGACAATTATGAGGATTATATAAATAATCTAAACTTAGTATGGCAGGAATGCTACAGAGTTTTAGACAATGGATGCAGGCTTTGTGTAAATATAGGCGATCAATTTGCCAGGGCGGTTTATTACGGCAGGTACAAAGTAATTCCCATACGCACAGAAATTATCAAATTCTGTGAAACCATTAGTTTTGATTATATGGGAGCCATCATTTGGCAGAAGAAAACAACTACAAATACGACAGGCGGTGCTAGCATAATGGGAAGTTTTCCATTTCCAAGAAACGGAATATTATCAATCGACTATGAATTTATCCTGCTATTTAAAAAACTTGGAACTCCTATTAGGCCGGCTAAAGAATTAAAAGAGCAATCAAGAATGACAAAGGAAGAGTGGAAGGAATATTTTTCCGGGCATTGGAATTTTGGCGGCGCTAAACAAGATAGCCATATTGCAATGTTCCCGGAGGAGTTACCGCGACGTCTAATTAAGATGTTTTCATTTACCGGCGATACTGTTCTTGACCCATTTTTAGGGAGTGGAACGACTTCTTTGGCCGCAAAAAAGTTGGGTAGAAATTCCGTTGGATATGAGATTAATGTTGATTTCATCCACCATATCAAAAAGAAATTAAATATTAAACAGATTGATTTAATAACTGAATACAAGTTTGTTGAGCAGAATAATAGGAGCATTGATTTCAAAGCAAAAATTAATACGCTACCTTATGTGTTTAAAGATTCGCATTCGTTGGATAAAAAAATCGACCCAAAAAAACTTCAATTTGGTTCTAAGATAGACAATAACTCAGATAATAGAGAAGAATATTACAGCGTTAAGGATATTATTTCTACTGAGATATTAGTTCTGAGTAACGGGTTAAAAGTTCGTTTATTGGGCATAAAAGCAGATAAGACTCAAAATGGCCGCGCTCGCGAATTTATCCAGAGAAAGGTGCGAAACCAAAAAGTCTATCTGAAATTTGATGAAATTAAATATGATTCTGACAATAATTTGCTTTGTTATTTATATCTTAAAAATAAGACATTTATAAATGCTCATTTAATCAAATACGGTTTCGCTACAGTGGATAGAAAAATTGACTATAAATACAGATCGAAATTTATCGGACTAGAACAGAAAAATACCCAAGGAATGAATATCCGGAATTGAAGGAAGAAGCTTATTAAGCCGATTTTTTCTGGAATTGCTCTGAATCAGTACCAATTGAACAAACCGGGAATTTAGATGAACGATGCCTAAGACTACCATTAGACCATACAAACTATCTGACGCAGAAAATCTTTACGCTGCTGTCCAGGAATCCAGAGAGGAAGTGGCGCCCTGGATGCCCTGGTGCCATCCTCAATACGATCTTGCTGAAGCCGCGGCGTGGATCGACGCTACAGTTAAAGGTCGAGCCAACGGAAGTTTTTACGACTTTGCCATTGTGGCCGGCGACCAATTCGCCGGCGCCTGCGGCATCAACCAGATCAATAGGCTGGATAGGGTGGCGAACCTGGGATATTGGGTTCGAACCTCTCTGACGGGCCAGGATATTGCGAGCAATGCTGTTCGACAATTGATAGATTGGGCATTCGATAACACCAATCTGAATCGAATCGAAATCGTTGCGGCTGTCGATAACATCGCGAGCCAGCGCGTTGCGGAAAAGGCCGGAGCCTCCCGTGACGCTGTTCTAAGCAAACGCACGATTGTAGACGGAACCGCTTCCGACGCTGTCCTTTTTTCGGCTATTCGACCAGACTGACAATCCCACAATGCCAGTTGTTTTGAACGGAACTTAAGAGTGGCGCCAGCCCCGGAAATCTCTATTAGAAATAATTTACCGCAGCAATATCATTTTCTTGATGCTCGAAAACTCGCGGGCTTGAAGGCGGTAAAAATAAACCCCGCTGGACAAGTTGGCCGCATTAAATTCCACGATGTGGAAACCGGCAGGTTTAAATCCACCCCACAAAGTTGTTACTTTTTCTCCTAATACATTATAGACTTCCAGCGTCAAATTTCCGGGTTTAGGCAACGCGAATTTGACTTGTGTTGATGGGTTAAAGGGGTTGGGGAAATTCTGAAAAAGCGCGTATTCGTTGGGGAGTGCGCCGGGAGCGGCATCTTCGATTGAGGTGAGTTGGTTGATACGTACGATGATGGTTTTGGAATCGCTTTCGCCAAGGTCATCGAAAACGGTGGCGGTTAATGTGAGGGATGCCGGCAGGTTGCGGCCGGTGAGCGTTAGTTGCGCGGTTGCAGCATCGTAATCCGACAGCAAAAGATTGCTGCTTTTTTGGAAATGCCAGCTCAGCAGGGAATCCGGCGTATCGATATCTTGAACGAAATCGCCCAAATTTAGCACGACGGAAGAATCACCGATAATGAGAATGGAATCCGGCAGGCTGGTGATTTCCGGCGCGTCGTTTACCGGCAATACGGTGACGGCAAATTTAGCGGAGTCGGCAAATTCGCCATCGGAAACAAGCAGTTGCAGGCTGTCATTGCCAAACCAATTTTCCGGGGCGTTAAGTTCAATAAATACATCCACTTGAGAAACGGCTATGAACTGCCCTCCCGATATCTGGAATACCAATGAAGAATCCGGTAGATCGACATCTTCCACATATTGATACCAGTCCGAAATTGATAACAAAAGCGAATCATCTTCATTAAAAAACAGCACTGGCAAGGTGTCAGAAATTTGCGGCGCATCGTTCACAGCAGTGATGGTAAAGGTGGCGGAATCGCTAGCGAACAAGCCGCCGGGGTCGCTGGCGGTAAACCGGATTGCCTCGGATCCATGCCAATTGGCATCCGGTGGTGTAATTCGGGCAACGCGATCGGGATCGATACTGATATTAAGCAGATGGTTTCCGTTAACCGTCCAGCTTAACAAACTATCCGGCGCGTCAAGATCTTCTACAAAATCATCCAAAAATATGGAAGCAAATTCCTGCCCTTCCTGAATGATTTGATCGGGAATGTTGCTGACGAGTGGCGTATCGTTAACTGCTGTAATCGTAAAAACTGCGGAGTCGTTGGCGGTCAGACCGCTGGTATCGGCGGCGGTAAAAATGAAGGTTTCGCTGCCATTCCAATCCGGGATAGGAATTTCGATGGTTAACATGCGATTGGCATCGATTGCAAATCCCAACCCGGAATTGCCGCTAATGCTCCAGTTAATTTGATGATCGGGATCGTCGATATCTTCCACAAACTCATCCAGGGAAATTGTGTCAAAACTACCGCCTTCCGTGATGGTTTGATCGGGAATATCGCTGACAACCGGTGTATCGTTCACCGCGGTAACGGTAAAGGCTGCTGAACTGCTATC
>CAXHHS010000010.1:0-23140 GCA_964015645.1 uncultured bacterium | reverse complement strand
GAGATGCAATGGAGTCTCGTGGGCTCGGAGATGTGTATAAGAGACAGATCTCCAAATGTTCTTCACTTGCCATACAATTCCTCTTTTATTTGGATTGTAAATTTACAACGCTGCCGCATCTAAATATAAAAGTGCATCACAATATGGCATTTTGTCCTTTCAACTTTTCGAAGTAGAATTCTGGATGGCAATTTTTACATTTCGCATAAAATTTTTATAGCCCGTTCGCCGCACCGGTGTACCCTCAAACATCGCTAAAAATTCCGCCTCGGAAAGCGTTTGCAGATAAGTTAGATCGAACTGCTCGTCGGGCAGCCTGCTATCAAAATCACGCTCATCACTATGGCTGCTAAAGCGATTCCAGGGGCAGACCGCCTGGCAAATATCGCAGCCAAAAACCCAGTTTTCCATCCCGGTGTGAAATTCAGGATCGATATTGCCGTCGTGTTCAATCGTGAGGTAGGAGATGCAGCGGCGGGCGTCGAGCACAAACGCCTCCTCAAGCGCGTTAGTAGGACAGGCAATTTGGCAGCGATTGCAAGTGCCGCAATATTCGCTGGTAAGCGGTTGATCCTCCGGCAGTTTTTCCGATAGCAGAATTTCGCCCAGGAAATAATACGACCCTTTTTTCTTGATAATCAAATTGGTGTGTTTACCAATCCAGCCAATACCGGATTTTACCGCCAGGGCTTTTTCCATAATCGGAAATGAATCGACACAAACGCGCCCGCGGGCATCCGGCAGCAGGGTTTGCGTGAATTGTAATAATGCCTTCAATTTTTTACGAAGCACCTTGTGGTAATCCCGGCCGCGGGCGTAGATGGAAATATTGCCCTCGCTCTCCGGCCGCAGCACCGGTTCATTCTCACGATAATAATTGTATGCAACGACAATAATGGATTTCGCTTCCGGAAAGTAGCTTTTGGGGTTGGTTCTTTCTATTTTGGTGCGGGCCATCCATTCCATTGTGCCGTGAAATTGATTGGCTAACCAGGTCAACAGCAAGGGTTCGGCATTTGTTAACGGTTCGGCATCACAAATCGCGATCTCTGCAAATCCGAGTTCATGGCCTTTTTGTCTGATTTTTTTTACTACATTATCCATTTGTAAGATTATAAGGCAAAATAATTTGGGGCAAAATGATTAATTCATAAAGGGATATTTTAGCGAGCAGTTTATTGAGCAGCGGCCTTTGCGCCAGCCGAAACACCATGGAGCGGGATCATCGCTTGGATATCCGGCGGCATCAATCAAAAGCCATAAATAAAAAATTTCCCCTCTCTTTCGAAAACCGAAAATTTTCCGTAAAATCTCTCACTATGAATCGTTACCTTTTGGCTGTTATCATATCGTTGCTTACTGTTCTGTTCATTTTTCTTTATTGGAAGAATGGGCAAAAACATCATTTAACGCTATCCGCAGGTCGCCCCGGCGGAATCTATAAACCGCTGGCAGAAAGCATCGCGGCAGCCGTTAAAAAGGCATACCCGAAAATTAGCATCCATGTAATAGACAGCAATGGTGGAACGGAAAATTATCACCGTTTAAGAACCGGGCAAGTTGACCTGGCGATTATTGGAAACGAAATCCCCACCAACGATCCGATTAGGGTTCTGACACCGCTCCACCAGGAATATCTCCACTTTTTTGCGCGGCATGATGCCAATATAAATTCGATTAATGACCTGGAGGGCAAAAAAGTTTCCATTGGCCCGGTGAATAGCGGTACAGAAAAATTAATCTATCGCATTTTACATCACTATGGCGTCGATACCAGTAAATTCGAACCGAAAAACCTGGCATTTGGCGATGCCCAAAAAGAGATTTTGACTGGCAGTATTGATGCTGCTTTATTTGTGGCCGGCTTTAGGGCGGAAATTTGTGACTCAACGCTATATACCGGCGAGGTAAAATTAGTCGGCTTTGGCGATGCTAAGCAAGAATGGGGAGAAACCAGGGGGTTTATTATTAAATATCCCTACATTGAACCGGCAGTAATTCCAGTTTATACTTACCCGGTTGGCCTGTCGGATATTATCGGGGAACCCCGGAAACCGGTCTCAACACTCTCTTTGCAAGCCTTGCTGGTTAGCCATGATGATGTATCGGATGATGTCGCTAAAAAAATAACCGAAACAATTTTTAACTCCCGTCATGCGTTGATTCAAGCACATATTGCTGCCATTCAAATTTCCGAAACATTTGATGAGAGCAAGCTACGGTTTCGACTCCATCCCGGTGCTCGCAGTTACTACCAGCGTCATGAACCGCTTTTTGTCGTGAAATATGCCGAGCCGATGGCATTGTTCATTTCCCTTTTGATTGCGCTTGTGGCCTTGCGGCAGTGGTTTGTCAATAATCGAAAGAACCGTATCGATAAATATTACAGCAGGCTCGATGACATTTATGCGGAAATTCGCAATAAGAAGATTCAAAAAGAGGATGTTGAACGCCTGCAAACCGAATTGCCTAAAATCCTTCATGATGCGTTCAGTGAACTGGTTAATGAGCGATTATTAGCGAATGAGTCATTCATCATTTTTTTAATTCTCTATATCAATATCTACAACCGCATTCGCGAGCGCTTGGAGACGTTTCCTACTCCGTAGAATATTTCAGGTGCAATTGCTCAGTACCTGGCACATTTTAAAATTAGCCACCGATTGACACGGATTATCACGGATTTCAGCTGCTTTTTAATAATTTACCGAACTAATATCATCTTCCGAATTTTAACAGAATTGTTAAAACGGATTCGATAGAAATAAACACCGCTGCTAACCGGATTTCCGGCGCTGTTGCGGCCATCCCAAACGGCAGTATGATAACCGGGTTCGTAGCGGGCATTCTCTAAAAGGGAGACAATTTTTTGCCCGCTTATATTGTAAATTGTCAGGTTAACGATATCCGGCTGCGGAAGCCCAAAGGCAATCGTCGTCGAAGGGTTAAAGGGATTGGGAAAGTTTTGCTTAAGCTCAAAATTAGACGGTATCAATTGGAGATCGCCTAATGTTTCATCAATAAAACCGGGCTGGCCAATCGCCAATTTTAATTTTTTGGGCGCATGGTCTCTGCGCCCGGCGATTGTGTAAGTTGCATTTTGGCGAAGGTTGCGAATTGCCTGGGTTACTTCATCTACCAACCAAATTTCAAATATTTCGGGAACGTGATCGAGGTTTTCGAAGCCGAGATGGATGGCGTCGTTAAAGTTGCTGGCGACTTCAAATTCCCAAATATCTCCGTCGCCAATGTCCGGGCGAATGTCGTAAGAAAATTTTGCAAAGGGCATTTCCCATTCCTGATGCGGAAAGTAGACCGAAACAAACTCCCCGATAACGGGCGATTCCGCAAGATCAAGGCGGTCCCACTCGTTCGAGGCGTTTTCTGAAATCCCGGCGATATTAATAGCATCTTTCGCTAAAGCGCTCTGCGCTACAATTCGCACGCCCCAATCAATCATATTCTGAGAACTGTTATTCCGAACATTTGTAGATATTGCCGGCGATATAATTGGATTGATAATCAGCGTATCCTCCGCTCCCATGGGGTTTTGAACCGCATACCCGGAAAACGGTTTTAATGCTGTATCCGGAGATGACACCGCCGAGCTAAAATCGGGAAAAATATTCCAGCCGTTTTCGTTGTAACTTCTTATATCCGGGACTTCCTGGCTGGTCAGGGCCAGGTTGTTGTAGGGGATCGGAAAGTTGAAAGGGATACCGATATAATTCCACCCGGCGGTTAAGGGAATTTTATACGGTTCGTTTATCGGAAGCGTTTGGCCCGGGCCAGTGTCGATGAATTTACCGGCATCCTTAACCAGCAGCCAATATGCCCGCCCGACTTGCAGGTTGTTTATGTCGTTGAATTCTCTAAATGGGTTATTTCTCAACGGCTCAAAAAAACGCCATTTTGTATCGTCGTAAGCGCCGAGGTCATCTTCCAAAGCGCCGCCGGGTGTTTTGCCAATGTGGAATAGCGGAAATGAAATCAAGCGGTAGGCATTTTGTTCGCTGCCGGAAAACTGTGGCTGGGAGTTTACAATTCCCTCGCCGCTTAACATCACCGGTGGAGAGATTGTCGCACTTACCTCTTGCGGCATTCTTAATGTATCCCCGCTGCTATGAACCATTTCTATAAAATATTCCACCCCACGAGATTGTAACGAATCTCCCGGCAAAACGCCTTCATAGGAATCCCCGGATAATGTCATGGCAATTGGCGGGTTTAATTGGGATTTTCCACCCGTGCGGTAAAAGAGCGTTGCAGCATTAACCTGGTCGATGGTGGTGTTTTGAATGCTAAAATGAATCGTTGCTTCTTCAACACCGGGGTTAATTGATGGTGGTGGATTATGAACAATTGTGATTTTGTTGATCGTCACGGTAAAAATATCGAATGCGGTCGCAGCAGACGGATCTGTCGCAGTGATAGCAACCGTTGCGGTGCCTTCGGCAGTTGGTGTAATGAAAAGGGAGTTGTTTGCGATATTCGCAACTGCAATGTTCTGTGGTGAAATCGCCACATCGTAACTCAATGAATCCCCATCGGGGTCTTGAAAAACAGTGTCAAGAGGATGCTGAAAAACTTCGCTTAAATTTAATATTTGATCTTGAATCGGTTGAGCAACTTCGGGTGATCTATTTGCTGGCGGTGCTTCTTCAACCGTTACCACCACACTGCAAGCGGCTGTAAGCCCGCAAGAATCCGTTACAGTGTATGTAATCATATATTCGCCAGGTTGATCGTTACCGGGAATCCAGGAAAAAGTGCTTTTGACAGAATCCCTACCGGTAGCCGGTAAAGGCGGGTTCATTATGGCCCTGGGAGGTAAACTATCAACCGATAGCTCAACGCGTTTCATCATTGGATGGCTGGCAATAACGTCAAAAGCCAGTTCATTTCCGGCAACTATTGCTACGGAATCCGAAGCGGAACAGAGAATATGGGGAGGTGGCAGTTCTTCTTCAATCTCCAGGAATTGATTGATTGCAACATTCGTTAAAATTTTAGTTGAACTGCTTGGCCAATGGACAACCAGCGAATCAATAACAGGGGCATCCCCCAGGCCGAAGGCGACTCTCAGGCTGTTTTGGCTGTTGCCGCCGGACATAGAAGTAATTTCCCGATACTGCCATACATCGTTGCCATTTAGTGTGGCCTTTAAAGCAACTTTTGCCCCCAATGCTGTTCGATTTGATATGTTTCCCTTTAACCCAATGTTCACCCAGTTGTTATTGTTGCCATTATTTTTATATAAAATATTTGGCTCATTCGTTTCCTCTGTGGTTACAAACAGGTCAATATCTCCATCATTATCATAATCTCCCCAAGCACACCCTTTTGATGAGAATGCATCTGTAACAATAGACTCCATTAATGAAGCCATGTTCGTAAATGTAGCGGCTCCGGTTTCCATCAACTCATTTCGATATAAAGAATTTGTTGCTCCGTTCTCATTCGCCACAAACAGATCGAGGTCGCCATCGTTATCATAATCTCCCCAGGCACTGCCGTTGGATGCCAGTTTATCTGTCACAATATCGCCCGCAGAGGTGCCTAACTTAATAAAGCTCTTATTCTGTGCATCGAATTCATATAGCAGGTTCTCACCATTCTCGTTCGTTACAAATAAATCGAGGTCGCCGTCATTATCAAAATCTCCCCAGCTGCATCCTTTGGAGGATATTTCCTCTGCAAACTCTATTTTTTTGAAAGTGTTGTTGCCGGTGTTTTCATACAAAAAATCCTTCAGGGAATCGTTGTTTGTTACAAATAAATCGAGATCGCCGTCATCGTCATAATCTCCCCAACTGCATCCGGAAGAATGAGCATTATCATCTTGCACAATAAGGTGATTGGTTATTTCTTCGAAGGTGCCATCTGTATTGTTGAGGTATAAGGCGTTATTTTCACCATCATTTACGATAAATACATCTAAATAACCATCGTTGTTAAAATCTACCCAGGTTGTGGCTTCGGAATGACTCGTCCCGGTGCTAAACGTTTTGTTAAATATGCCGGATTGATTGGCATATAAAATGTTATCTCCATCGGAATTTGCAACAAATAAATCCGCATCACCATTTCTGTCAAAATCTCCCCAAACGCCTAACTCCCATTCTCCTATCGTGGCTGTAATATTGCCAGCATTCACTACTTCCTGCAATTGTCCCCCGGTATTGCGGAACAGTAAATTAGTTGCGCTTTTATTGGCTACAAATAGATCAAGAAAGCCGTCGTTGTTATAATCCCCCCAGGCGGCACCAAAAGATGAAATGCCTGTTTTTGCGAGTGTTGTGCTGGTAAAAATTCCCTGAGGAGGTGGCGGTTCTATTACATTTACCAACACTTTACAAGAAACAGCAAGCCCACAAGAATCCTTCGCAGTGTATGTAATAGTATATTCGCCTGCTTGAGCGTTATCCGGGGTCCATGAAAAGGTGCTTTTGATGGAATCTCCGCTAACCGTAACCGGTAAAGGCGGGTTCATTGTAGCGCCGGGTGGTAAGCCAAAAACCGCTAATTCGACAAGTTCCATTTCCGGATCACTTGCGGTTACATCAAAAGTTAATTCATTTCCGGCAACGATCGCTACAGAATCCGGCGTAAAGCAGGAAACCCGGGGAGGGAAGCTGGTGCAAGGCTGCTGAATTTCTTCATTGCCTTTTAGGGAAGCCAATAATACGCCGGAATCGAATTTTCCATCGCCGCCATCACAAATAACAAAAATCAATTGGTTATTAGTGCTTCCGGGAGTAACCGGCGCTTGAGTTTGCAAAAGATTGGTGCTGCCATTGTACGCCATACCGTTCGCTGGTTGTTCAACGACATTCGAATCAGCGAAAAAAGGCCCGCTAATGGTTATCGAATTGCCAGCTTCATCAAAAGCGACCTGCTGCCCATTTAAAAATGTGCCAAATACATCGTTAAATGACATGCCCACGAAAGTAGGATATTCCTCCGATCCGAAAATAAACTGAAAAGAAATCGCATTTACAGATATATCGACATCGAAAGAGAGTTCAAGCCGAGCGGCATCAAATGAAGTAAAACCGGGGCCGGTAATAGAGTTGCACAACGAATCGCCGGGTTCTCCAAAATCTGTTGAAGCGTTAGTCGTATCCAGCGGTGAAGCGTCGAGAACTTTGCCGGTGGAGAGAATGATTCCATCATTTATACCCAGGGGGCCGGATTTATACCAGCCTGCGGCGGAATCTACTCCAATAAAGTTTACAGATGTAACTGTAATACCGGTTCCGGGTATGAGTAGTGCATTCATGAGACTATCGGTATTCGTGGTTGGTGTTATGGAAATTGTATCGCTGGCAGTAAAATCGTTTGTTACAACAGTTGGGTGCTTAAGCGTTGAGGTTCTTTGTCGCGATTGGGCTTGCAGTAAAATGGGCAGCGTAACGATCAGGATAAAAGCAAGGAATAAAACCTTGTTTAGAAAAGAAAATTTCCAATGATTTGGGGATAAATAAGGTGCTCGTAAATTTATATTTTCCATAATCTTAACCTGCTTTTATTGCATTCGATTTTGAATACTATTACTAAAAACTTACTGGATCGCCGGGAGGAGTCGGTAGTGGCTCTGCCGGGCTACTCTTGAGAAGTTGATAGGCGATGAATATCGCTGTTGCTCCGCCAGCGCCAATTAGCACTTTTTTGACCGGTTTGCTGATTTTGGGTTTGTTTTTGGCGGGAGTCTCTGGAATTATTAGCGGATTTGACAGCGAGTCCAAATATAACTTCTGCGCTTTTGCCAACCGGGCATCATCATAAACTACCTTGTATTCAAATTGAGCGGCTTGTTTTGACTTGCCTTTTTCATCTTCGGTAAAAGCGTTGAGTAATAAAATAAAATTCTCCGGCTCATAATTTTTAAGTATTGGGTTTATAAACGTGAGTGGCTTATTAAACGAGAATGTATCGGTAGAAACAATGGATTGCAAATAGGGCAATGTTGAGACGGTGAATTGCAATGTTTTAAGGTTAAGTAATTCCGAAGAATTTTTACATTTGACTGTGTCTACATCTATAAGTTTACTTAATGCAAATGTAGCCTCTGAATTTTTGGGGATTTTCAAAACACTCTTCTTCTTTTTTATCAAGCAACTGACATAAGTCGTAAATGAGTAATAACTAATGATACTATCGGGATAGGATTTTAATGCTACCGGTACTCTTATGTCCGCTTTTCCCGGGGCCAGACCGGTTATCGTAAGAGTTTTGCCCTTTAAATCTTCATCTACTGATACAAAAGTATTTGGCGGAGTTACGATTGCGGAATTGATTTTCAGTTCTTCATTTGTCCCTCTTATAAAAAGGGTGTTTAAGTTTCGCGTAAATTCGCTCCCTATTTCGATCGTTGTATCTGATATGGTTGTTGAAAGTTGTGGCGGCTCAACTATGGTTATCTTTATTAAAACACTCTTCTTATTCCCTGAGATATCTTCTGCCGTCAGTTTAATTTTACCTTCACCTTCTTCCTTGCCTTCTATTGTAAGGATTGTCTTGCTTGTATCCGCTTCAAACTCTTTAACGTCTTCTAAGAGAGAGGGGGTAAAGACGTATTTTAGATTTTTGGGATGTTCATCAATAAAGAATGTTGCAATATCCAGTTTTACCTCTCCACCCCGGCGCAACTTATGTACCCGAATACTATCGCCTCTGACGAATGGTGGCCGATCCCAAATACGCCATGCGGGATCCGTAGCAGGATCAAATTCAAACGGCGGCCAAACTTCTTTAATGATGTCCTCGGCTTCTCTTTCCTTTTTTAGCGAAACATAAGACAATACCATTAGTTTTAACGCCCGGCGGCTGTTCGCGTATTTCTTGGCATCGCTAAACGTCCATTCTTTAATCTTCTTAGAATCACTTCCTTTAATATTTGAGAGAAGTTGTTCCTTGCATCCTTTTAATGAATTTATAACCTCTTGATAAAACCCATCTTTATAGTTCAGCTCCGAATTTGCCAATTTCTCAAGGCAACTGTCTTGTTGGGCATTCAATATGTTAAATTTACCCGGGAGTAAAGCCAGAATTAAAAAAGCAGCGGTAGTGCAAGCAGCCCGGATCGATACTGCTTTTATCGCTTTCATAGCCAGCAAAACGGTTTTACTGTTTGCTATGAAGTTATAGGTTCTATTTCTCATCTTTATGATTTCCTCTTAATAAATCTATTTTTTAGAAGAATTCGGCTGCAAATAATTCACGAACATTTTATCGTCAATTATCCAGGTTCGTAAGGTATGGTCAGCGCTACCGGCGATTAATGTATTGTCATTTATAAACACCAGGGATAAAATCCAGCGATGTTGAAACGGTCTGAAAGGCTCTTGAATAAGGTAAAAATTTTTGGAAATATCTTTTGTTTCTGCTTCTTTCTTAATGGCGCTGGTATTCCAAAGCCTTATGGTGCCATCACTACCTCCGGAGGCCAGCACATTGCTTCTAACATTAAACGCCAGGGTATTAATGTAAGCCTGTTTCTTTTCCATGTTGGTTTCGGCCTGTTTCAAAATCAATGAACCAAGTGCTTTGATTTGTTCATTCCCGATTTTTGATTTGAGAGTATCTAAGAAAATTGCCTCAGTTTCAAACACTACATCTTTTAAGGATGTTAATATGTCTATGATATTAGCCGGAAACATTTCGCCACTCGAAAGTTTTTCCGATTTTAGATTTTTTAAAGATTCTTCGCTTAGCTGGAAAATCATCTTTTTTCTGGGTCTTGTAACAAAATGTTTATGTTTAATTTCCCTAATGGAATCCGGTTTTGGGCTGCTTGCTTTCCATTTCCCCAACCGAAGGCTTTTCCAATCGCCCCCGGCGGCTACCAGTAAATTTTCTTCTCCGTCATTGATTGCGATTGTTTTAACCCTGCCAGGAGTTTCCCGCCTATCTTTCTGTATTAAGGTATTATTTTGTAGACGGAAAAAGTCGATAATACCCTTATTTTCTTTATCAACATCAACTCCACCAATGATCACTCTATTCTGGCTGGCAAATTTCATAGAGAGGGCAGAAAACTCTAATGAACTACTACGACCATTTTGGAGAGTATTAATTGTAAGAGATTTTGGAGAATAACTCTGAGTGTCGCTATCTTTTTCCCAGATGAGAACAGCGCCTTTCTGCCCTGCTGCGATTATGCGATTGTGATCATCCGGATCAAAATCTAACTGGAAAGGCTGTGAGGAAAGGGTACCTGGTAACGGTAGCTCCTCCATAGGCTTTTTATTTTTCCAATCCCACACATAGAGTTTACCCTCCTTGTCGCTTAGAGCCAAAATATCCTTTTGCGGATGAGAAGCTATGCTTTCGATTCCTGTTTCTATCTGTAGAGACTTTGCGGTATCAGATTTTGCACTATCAACGGAAGAATCCCATTGCCAGAAGTGAACCGATCCGTCATCGCTGCCGGAAACAAATTTTCCATCTTTGCTTATCGGTATTAAGGCATTTACACGAGATTGATGTTTCAGCATCCGCTCTAAATACATGTCACCGACTGTATCTCCTTTTGTCTTCCAGTAGGATTTTTCTAATACCTCGAAAACCGGCTGTTTGTATTTTGAATTATCTTCTAAATCTTTGAATTTTTTGTGAGATTGTAGTGCCCAATAAGCGGCTAAATCAATTTGTCCCTCTCTGAGTAATCTATTGGCGGTTGCAGCGTGAGCAAGAGTGATTTTTTCGTTTTCGGTTTCGAGTTGCCAATTTATCCATACTAACCATCCGATTATGGCAATAACAAAAAAGATTATCAGCAAATTACGATTTCTTTTGCGTTTCTTCTCATCATTTTTTTTCGTTTTTGAGTTTTCTTCACTATCTTTTAGAAAGACTTCTTCTTTCTCATCTAACATCAGGTTGTCGCGAAATTGTCGAATGGTTACCAATTCTTCTTCGCTTAAAAATGCCCCGGTTTTTTGGTGTGATTTTAAGCCATCTCTAATAATCTCATGGATCAGTTTAACATCTTTCCGCTCCTGACTTTGCCCACGAGCAATATGGATTCCTAGCGCATCATGGGATAACTCATATCGTTCTTTACCGAGGTCGCGGAGCAGGCGGCTTTTGTCTAACAAGCTTAACGCTTCCTTGATTAACTGCGAAGACATACCGGGATTTTGGGAGATACTGGGTAGGTTGGATATAATTTTTTCAACTGCAACCGGCTGTTTAGTCTCATCGGAAGTGATGAATTCTTCCAAGATAATTTGTATGGCATCTTTTTTGGGGGAGAATTCCGCCAGCTTTTGCTGAATTTCTTTCTTCTGCGTTTCTAAAAATGTTGCCAGAACATCGCCTAGTTCGCCGACTTCGTTCACCAATTGATCGCTGAATATTAGGGGAGAACTCGAGCCATTGTTGCTCGCTGTTCGGTTGAGGGTTTCCAGGTAAACCTGCAAATAAGCAAGCTGTACTCCTTCGCCATCGTTTAATTTGTCAATGATGTTCCGGGCTGTGGTTGCGCCATTTTCTAACTGAATACCCGGAGTTTTTTCTACCGTACCGGTGATAACCCGTTCCAGGTTGGCGCTTTTCATGTGTTCCACCCGCAATCGCTTGTTAAACAACGTAGGGATCGTTTTTTCAAAATGATTGAGCCGGGCAATATATTCTTCCCGCATTACCAAAATTACCTTGCAAGGAAGGTCGGAGTCGAGAAGGCCGGAAATCGTTTCAACAAAGGTGTTTTGTTCTTCGGGATGGCCCAGGATATATAGTTCTTCAAATTGGTCAAAAACCAGGTAGATTGGCTTCATGTAATTACGATAGAGCGTGCGAATCGCTTTTTGAATGGACGCATCCCCGGCAATTGGGGACGTGGCGGCGTTGCGAATATCCTGGTGCAGGGAGTCGTTAATATTTTGCTGCCGGCGAATGTACAACCCCAACCAGTCGGTTACCGAAAACCGGTTGGCCAAACCGCATTTGATAAGGCTGGTTTTACCAGTACCGGATTGGCCGTACAGCAACACCAAATTTGTCTGATGCGTCATTTCATAAAGCTGTTCGGTTTCCTCTTCCCGTCCGAAAAACTTCGCTTTATCCTTTTTTTCATAGGGATCTAAAAATTTGAAAGGAGTTTTTTCGATGTGTGCTGCCACTTCTCACCTCAAAGATTGTTAAAAACGTAAAATTAAATAGGTGAATTTGTAGGGTTTGTCCCCCTTCGACTTCGCTCAGGGTGACGTTTTTGATTCATGCTGAGCGAAGTCGAAGCATGGCCGACTCCCAGGCAAATCTTACATTGATTTTTGAAACGTTTTACTAAGACTAAAAAGAATAAGAACTTAGCCTTCTCCTTAGCCTCCCTGCACCGATGAATATTTTGCACTTCTACTCACTTGCTCCCATTATTTCCCCCTCTCCCTAAAATGGCGCGGCGAAATGCGATAAATTGATCCCTGATTTGGGGATATTGCATTTTGGAGACCTCTAAAACATCTTCCCGGTTGTTAAAATCCCGGAAACAATAACGGTCATCTTGTGCTTGATGGTAATGGTAAGAAAACAGGCGGGACTTTTCTGCATCCGGCACCAGGGCGTTCTTATCAACCAGGAAAGGGGATAAACTCAAATATTGATCGAAATTCGGAAGCTCATCCTGGCTATTACGAGTGGTTTTTATGAGAATCACGGATTCGCTTTCGGCAAAAGACCCGTATTTTTTCCAGTGATCACTTTTCATATTTTCGTTACGAGTTGCGCGGGTCAGCTTAAATCTTCGATGGGAATATTCGGGATCAGAAAACCGGTAATGAGTGATTTTAATGTCCTTAATTGTCATCAACTCATATTTGACAACAAAAGCAAACCCGCTGATAGCGGTACCTAAATATTCTTCAGCCTTAAGGCAGGCTTTTACAATTTCAGGGCTAACACTCTTTTCAACTTCAGCCTTAATTTCAGCACCATCTCCATTTTCATTTTCTTCATCTTCGGTTGAGAATTCTACATGCCGGTACTGATAGTAGAGATCTTCCAGGAACGCACATGCCTCCCGGAAATCTTCCTGTTGAAGTGTTGAATCCAGGTCATTTAATTCTTCTACAATGGAATTGCTTTTAATCTCTTTAAAAGCCTGGCTTAATGTTTCCAGCAGTTTGATATAGCTGAAATTTGAATTCGCTTCTTCATCCTGTTCCAGGTATTGCTTGATGAGCTCGACACTTTTCTGTGGTAAATTCTTCCTCTCCTGGTATAAATCCTCCCAGAACTGCGAAAGCACAATATAGGAGATTAGTTCCACCACAGTTTGATAGACGATTCCCAATTGCTTCAGGCGACTTTCCCCTGGTTTTGCTAATTCCGGGGTAAATAATTTGCATAACTGCTTCCCGATTGGCAGTGGGAAACAGTCGACTACCTTTAATGGAATATCTTCTTGATCTTCTTCTCCTTCAACCACATCTTCCAGGAAGCGCCCTAACTTGCGGTTGTAGGCGGGAAGGTGTGATTTCTTTAGCAGATCAAGCAATATTTGATTTACTGAAACAGCGGATACTTGGGCAGGCGTGTATTGATTTCCAAAATCGAAAGATTTCGGACGATCCGGCAGTTTCCAATCCAGCACCGGATTGGCATTTTCGTTGATATACAATCCCCAGGGTAATGTTTCTTCCGTATCCGATTTTTTCCGTTTGCCAATCCCGCGGTGGATTTTGATCTCTTTCTCCGAGCCGTAGCGTAGGGCGATTCCATCTTTAGCCTTTTCAAACGCTTTTTCCAGGCTGACCTGGCTGGTGGCCAGGGATTCATAAAATTTCGTCGCAAACTCCATGGCCATATCGTCATTAATCGGAACAGACGTGGCGATAACCGCTTTTACCCCGGCTTTATGCAGCAGTTCAACCTGGTCTAAAGTGGCGCAGCCGTTTAAAAACACCAATTGCAAACCTGTCTGTTTGCCGAGTAGTTGGGCTAATCCGCCGGCATCCGCCAGCTCTGTCTCTCCGGCGCCGCTCTCTAATCGCAAGTGCGTGCCGCTGGCGTGGCCGGCATAGTGGAAAATTTCTACTCGCCCATCATAACGGAGGAATTGGTTAAAGACATCATCAATGGAAGTGTTTTCTTGCTTGTGAACCTGGATATAATTTTTTTCATGAGCATCATGCAATGCATCATAAATAAAATCCCGTTCCTTATTGAGCATTCCTAAATGCTCGTCAGCATCATTCGCAAATGCCAGAAAGATAACCGGTTTTTTAAAAGCTGTATTACTCATAGAACACCCCTTTTCCCTCAAGTCACTTTATGTGTTCCGATAAATCGTTGTTAAAATTCTCATCGCCCATTCTTTCAGTAAATGGGAGCAGGTTTGCAAAAGAATATAATCAAATCCATAACATTAGACAAATTCAGCGGATTGGCCGCGTAGCGGTTCCTTCGGAAAAAAATAAAAACGCCCCTCAAATTTATCAAATTTAACCGCCTGCTCGTGTGGCTGAGAATATCTACAAAGTAATACATGGTTTATCTCTTCCTTTTTAATTCGATTTTTTTATATCAAGAAGAATGCCAGAATAAAAAATGGAATATAATATATTGTTTATATTGAATTTATAGAATTCTTATGAAGTAATAACAAATACGGCTTATGTACTATTTGCAGCTTTATTGATTTTTTTTGCTGCAAATTGCAGATATTGAATAAATGCCAGGTTGTAATATGCGAATATTTTATTTTTTCGCGTTGCAAAGAAATGGCTTTGGGCTCGTTCCAGTGGTCTCCGCTGGAATGCAAAGGCGGAACTCCCACCTTGTGTGAAGAGCGATTTTATACTTGCAGGTGACTTTCTGGGTTTCCTCTATTATTTTAAAAGCGTTATTTCACCAGCAACATCTTTTTCACATCCTGAAATGGCTGTTCTCCATCCACGGCGATCCGGTAAAAATATAGCCCGGAGGCCTGGTTGCGAAAATCTGCCACGGCCTCATAAAATCCCGGCTGGCGAGGTTGCTTCTCTGCCAATGTTTGCACAATCCGGCCCAGGATATCGTAAATTTTGATGGTGACCTTTCCCGGGGAGGGGAGGGCATAGCGGATGGTTGTCGCAGGGTTAAAAGGATTGGGATAATTTTGATAGAGCGCAAATTGTCCCGGTATCAATTCCAGGCCAGCAGTTTCCTGACTGACAAAAATCTCGTCTCCGATGAGTACGCTCAGTTTTTTTACTCCGGTTTCTTTCGCAATATGAACACGGGTATCTTGCTGAATTCGCAGATCGCGAAGGAGGCCGCTTGCTTCATCCAGTAACAGCATTCTAAAATGATGGGGCATGGCTGCAATTTCATCAAATCGCAATGATACCGCTTCCCCGGGCGGCCCGCGCACTTCCAATTCCCAGCGATAACCGGCTTGTTCCGGGGGACGTAAATCGGCGCTCAGGCGAATGGTTGTCTCCGTTTCCGGCAATTCAAAACTGACTGCAATCCCATTGGGAGAGACGGGCGGCTCGCGCCAATCCAGGTTGTCATATCCGGCAGTTGCAGCTTGCTTTACACCCAGGTAGTTACTCTCATCGACAAATCCATCCCGTTCGACGCGCACGGCAACCAGCCATTCGGATTCAGTTAGGTTTTCCAAATTCCACCCGGCGGAGCGTTTTCCGGTTCCGCTGCCGCTGACGAAGGGATCATCGGCATTGGCAAAAACAATCTGATCGCTGCTGTCGGCGAAAATCATCAGGCCTTTCCAGGGTTCCAGTGCTCGTTCTTCCACAACGGCATTTTTCCAACTGCCATCGTAAATCCAGATATTGTTGGATTCGCTGAGCAAACGGCCACTGTTGGCGAATTTTAATTGATCCAGTTCAATGCGAGTGTTGTAGGGGTTGCCGATGAGAGTCCAGTCACCGGCGGTTAGGGACCAGCCGGGGATATTCCCCATCACCCCATCGCTGACGAGGGTGGAAGTGCCGCCAACGCCATTGCTCAGCGACCGGCTTTCCCGCACAATCAGGAAATACCCGCTGCCGTGCTGCAAGGTAATATTTTCGCCTTCCTCCCATTGGTTATTGCCGCGATAATTCCAAAATCGCCATTCACCGTCTGCGCCATATTTGCCTAAGTCGCCAAAAACAGTGCTGGCGGGTGGGGGAGTGTTGGCATTCATGGGCAGGGAGACGATGCTGTAAGCGCTGCCGGTAGTGCCGCCGGGGAGAGCTTGTGAGTTTCCGGCGCGGGAAGCATTTACATCAATCGGTAAGGAAAAATAGTCCAGGTTGCCATTTCGCAGAGTCGAATCATTTCCGGCGGAATCGCTAGCAATAATACGATAATCCAATCCCCGGCTGGTGATGAGAGAACCGTCGATAGTAACCGACGAATTTTGAAACAGCGATATAAAGGGGTTTTCATCCCCGGCCCGCCGGTAAACCAGGCGAACTTCTTCCAGGTTTACATCATCAACTTGCTGAAAAATCTGCAAATTCTGGCCAACAACAGCGTTTTGCGGCGGCGTGTGGGGTTGAAAGGCCGGCGGTTTGGTATCGAGGTAGATTTGCGTATTGATGCTGCCGGATTCGTTAACGGAAAAATCCTTAAATTTTGCATAAATCGTTTTCAGGCCGTCTTCCTCATCCACAGGCAGGGAAAATGCTGCCGGTGATTGGTACATCTGCCAGGCGGTAGCGATAAAGGTAGAATCCGTCGAGATCACCATGGAGTCGGCACCCTCGACTTCCACCAGCAAGATAATATCCTGTTCGGCTGTAAAATTGGGATCTCCGGGAACGGAAATCGATTGCGCTACCGGCTCAGTTAGATCCAGCATTTGAGAGAAGACACCATTGCTTGTAGCGACATATAGCTGTTTGGTATCCGGGAAAACGAAGGGAAGAAGATCGTTGATCGCCAGAAACTCATCCAGTCCGGTGCTCAACGCTGTCCAATCCACTCCGCGATTAATGCTGCGAAATACCCCGTGCGCCCGGGTGCCGGCATAAACCACACCATCGACGACGGTGAGTGCCGTTACATCTTTGTCATTGATCGGGGGATGGGCCGGGGTCCAATTGAGACCGTCGTCGCTGTAAAACACGCCGTGGTCTTCGGAACCGGCATAGAGCCGGCCGCTGCTATCAGCAGCAAGAGCGTTGGTGCAGACAACGGCTCCCGGGAAATTTGTGGCTGTCCAGCTAAGCCCGTCGCTGCTGCGGTATACACCGAAGCACGGGATCAGGTCAGCCTCCCTCCTGGTTGTCGCTGCATATACGTAATTCCCTTCGGATATCATGGATGAAAAACTGACATTACCACTGAAGCCCAAATCGGTAGGCAGCCAGTTTTCAGCATCAACCCTTTTATAGAATAGCGTAGAACTTGGTGCAGAATTCCAGCTAACAGCATATATTGTTCCGTCTAACGGGAAAACCGCCGGTGTGCTAAAGCTACCCTGTACAGGACCTACTAAATCTACTTTTTGCCAGTTTTCCTGATCATTACTGGTATACAACCCATCGGTAGTGGCGGCATAAAGGGTATTTCCGCTTGCTGCCATATCACTGATGAAACGAAAGCCGCTCGGGAAATTCGTAGCGGTCCAATCAAGGCCGTTAAAGCTGCGGAAGACATTATTGCCAAAGATTGTTCCGATAAAAAATGTGCCGTCAATTTCGGCAAAACCGCCAATTAAGGTGCTCTTCAGCAGGCCGCTGGCTTGCTGCCATTCGCTGCCGCCGTCAACACTCCGCTGCACCCCGTCGTCGCCGTAAGCGATCAGAATACTTTCATTGGCAAACAATCCCTCTGTGCTGGCGCGGGTTTGCATGTTGCGTTGAATCCAATTTTCCCCGCGATCGAGGCTGACGAACAATCCGCCGTGGGTGGAAGTGAAAGATCGACTGCCGGCAGCGACAACGGCGCCCATCAAATCATCAGTAGGAAGTCCATTGGCCAGTTGCCAATCCAGACCATTATTGCTGAAAAACAATATCTTTTCAAATGTTATTGAGTCAGTGATGCTGGCAAATATCCGGCCGTGCGCTGAGGAAAGAACGTCTATAAATATGTCCGTTAGCGGGGGATTCGTTTGAACCCAATTCAAGCCATCCATACTCCAAAAAACACCGAGGCCGGTGAATGCGATCGCATCGCTAACCGCAGCAAAGAGAGTGTCTCCTTTGGCAACGATGGCTGAAACCCGTTTATCATCCATCGAAGGGCTGGCCGGCTGCCAGTTCAGTCCATCATTGCTGAAGATAATGCCGGTATTGAAATTATCGGAAGTTGACCCCCGGGCGACATAGATAACATTGTCTTTTACATGAAATGCTGTTGCCTCAAACCCTTCGGTGCCGGGAATAAAATTCCAGGTAAGCCCATCGGCGCTGCGATACATACCGTTGCCGCTGCCACAGTATAAAATGCCATCCATAGAAATGATAGTAAAAACCAGGGAGGTGATCGGCGGATCGGCGGGCATGGCAGACCAGGTTTGGCCTAGATCGTCACTGCGAAATATGCCATCACTATTGGTGCCGGCATAGTGAATGCCGGAGGTGCCGGTAACGACCTCCACAAACGGTGGAATACTATCGAATGGCAGTTCTACCAATTGCCAATTCTCGCCATCGGCGCTTCGAAATAAGTTCTGCGAACCCGGGTCAACAGCCCGGGTCGCATATAATATGCCGTCATAGATGTCTAAAGTCTGGATGATATCCTCATCCAGGGGCGGGCGGGATTGCAGCCAATCGCGGCCGCCATTGGTGCTGCGGAACACGCCCCGGCCGGTAAGAAGCGCCCCGGTGCCAACAAAGATGGTATTGGGATCATCCGGCATTACCAAAACCTCATTGACGCCAATACTGATGGCCGGGCCGTTCGTTTCCCACACCCCCGGGGATGTTTGCGGAAAGACAGTTGTGAGGAGCAGAATTAAGCAAATCAGAATTGAACATTTTAGCGGGAGAGAATGAATGGTTTTTCTCATTTTTATCTCCGAAAGTAATTCGTATTATTGGCCAATTGGGGGGAAGTCGCCAGTTGCGTCAATCCCGGAAATTGGATCCCGTTCACTGGAACTGGCGACAAATACCCCAACCCCCACAACAGAGGCTGTTCCCACAGGAATAATCCAGGAACGGTTTTTCTTCCAGAACGAGGGTTTTTCCAGGAACTGCCATTTTTCCGTAAAGTCGATATTCTTCGTATTTTTATCAAGGTAATCGAGAAGTGTTCGCACATTGTTGGCGACTGAGAGGGTATCCTGCGTTTCTTCCGATAATTCGGTTTTGAGGTTGATACCGACGATCTCGGCATTTTCGTTAAACAAGGGGCCGCCGCTGTCGCCGCTTTGCAGCGCTAAATCGGTTTCCAGGGTAATTTCGGTGACTTTGGTGATGCTGCCGTATTTGAACTGAAAGAAGTTAGTCTCCTCGTCATACACGGCGGAGTAGCCGACATTGGCGACAGTTTGTGGGGCAAACACCTTTTCCAATTGTTTGAGGTCTTTTTTCGTCCAAAACGTTACCGGTTTCACTGCCGGGCATTCTTCTACTTTCACAATCGCCAGGTCGAGGTCGGTGCTCTGGGTCTCTGCCATTACCTGGCCGAGGATATCTTCCTGGAGATAATCAGAAAAAGACACGCTGAACAGCCCGGGATCAGATTCGACGACGTGATTGGCGGTGAGAATGTAACCAGCATTGTTTTTATCGCGACCGATGAAAAAACCGGCGCCGGGTTTTTGGGTATCCAGCAAGGCGGTGCTGGCGCGAACTTTTTCGATAGCGAATTGGGTGGGGTACACTTCCCGCCAAATGGGGAAGAGGTCCAGCCCGGCAAAGGATTCGACTGCCAGCGCAATCAACGGCGTAATGCCAATTGCATGATAGGTTCCGTCTTCATTATTCTCCGCGATAATGCCAAGCACCTGGCCGTTAGCGTCAAATACCGGCAAGCCCTGGTAATTTTCCGGTAAATCAGCAGTTACCATAAACGATTTTTGATCGGCAGATACATTATCGGCTTGAACAGCGATTAAACTGCTGACGGCTTGAATACTACCCAATGTCCAGAGATCGGTGTTCGCGCCTTTGGAAATATCCGGGTGGCGGATAACCGGCAGAAGATTTTTGGTTGAAGTTTTGATTTTATAAATCGCAATCCCCAAATCCTCATTGCGCCCGAATTCTTCGGCCTCCAAATCCTTGCGTTTGCCTTTCAGGTTCTCGAAAGCCATCCTGGTTTCCAGGCCGACCGTTAAATTATTCAGTCCCAGCACATAAATAAACTTTTTGCTTTTTGCCCCGGCAACGTATAATCCATAGGTTTGCTGCTGACCATCTTTTAATAAAAAAATGCTGGTTTCGATTAGCTGGTAAATCTCCAGCGGCGACGTGCCGGTGGCTGCTTCTTCCTGCGAATATGTAGAGGACATTGTTAACGCCAGGATAATTAGCACGATTGTAAAACTGAAGCGAAGAAACATCAGTAGCTCCCCATTTTTGTGTTTTTATTTTATGATACTGGACATTATTTCTTAAACATCCCGATATGAAAGGAATGTTTGCGAATCGTTTCGAATTCATCTCCAGCGTTGGATTTTTCGGTGGCAACCATTGTGTAATCAGTAACTTTACCGGAAAGGAGCACTCTGGGAAGTTCGACGATGTGAGGCGCATCGGATTTTACCGCCAAGTCGCTCCAAGATTCGAGCGGTTGATTCGAGGCCAGCGAGAAAAGCGCGATATCCAGGATCATATCTTTATCCGGAACGAGCACTGCTTCCATCACCAATTTGTTTTCTGTGGATTGCGGGTTTTGGAAACTGATGGGCAGAAAGAGTTTGCGTTTCCCTTTTTTTGCCAATACAATGCCGTTCAGTTCTGCTACCGGAATACCGACCTCGCTCACAATATCCGCTGCCCAGGTAAAGGTGTTCCAGCCTTTTTGGAAGGCGTCCTTTTTAGGGTTCATAAAATACTTTTTCCCCTTTTGGAAAACTGCTGGCTGAATATCGCCTTCCACCGGGGAATAGAAGAAAATTGACATCGAGTCTCCGGCTGCTGCTTCCCGGCGTTGTTTATCGACGAGCATCAGTGAGACCAAATCGAGGGTGCCGGAAACCGGTTTCCACTTTTTCGTTTTGATGCCCTCAAAACGGTTGTTGTCGCGAAATTTATAAAGGTGCTTTCTTTTGATCTGCCCAAAGGCGTTGTCGGGAAACACGACCGGTAGAAAAAACAGGGCTATAAATGCGGTAATAAAAAAATGATGTTTGGTTCGTTTTAGCAACCTTTGCATCAGTAAAAAATTCACCATATTTTCCTCCGGGGTATAGTTTATTTCGCTCTTTCAGAGCTTTAATATATATGTTCTCTGACAACCCGGCGCTTCGCACCGGGTTGTATTACCGCGCCCTTTCAGGGCTGTTGCTCAAAGCTCTTAAAGAGCGAAATATTATAGCCCGGTGCGAAGCGCCGGGGTAATAAAAACAACAGCTTAACAGCCCTGAAAGGGCGCAGTAAAATGGAATACCCTATTTAATCCACCACATCAAAATACCATTTATCCGCTTCCATCATTTTATAAACCGGTGCTCGTTTTAGCCAGTTGTAAATGCCATCGGCAGTTCGCCATAAGCGGGCGGTGCCGTCTGCCGAAGCAGTGAGAATATGCTGTCCATCCGGGGAAAATGCTGCGGATGACACACTGCCAAAATGTTGAAACGTTGCCAGGACATCTCCATTGGTTGACCATAAAATCGCGGTTCCATCATCCGAAGCGGTTAGAAATTGCTCTCCGGATTTGGCGAATTCTGCTTTCACGACCCAATCGCCGTGGGGCAGTTTAGCGATCAATTCGCCTTCGATGGTCCAAAGTCGCGCAGAGTTATCCCAGGAGGTTGTTAGCACTTGGCTGCCATCGGGAGAAAATATTGCTGAAGAAACGGTGTTGTTGTGCGGAAAAATCGCCAGGGAATCTCCGGCGGTCGACCATAATCGCGCTGTATGATCCCAGGAAGCGCTGAGTATATTTTCTCCATCGGGGGAAAATATTGCGGAAAATACCCAATTTTTATGCCTGAATACTTTTTGCAACTCTCCGTCTTTCGACCAGAGTCTTGCGGTCGAATCACCGGAAGCGCTGATGATCCGGCGGCCATCCGGGGAGAAAACGGCGGAGATGACCCAATCGTCATGGGGAAATGTTACTAACAAATCGCCTTGTTGCGACCAGAGGCGTGCGGCGCCATCGAGTGATGCCGTCAATACATCGCTGCCATTGGGAGAAAATAAAGCGGAATAAACAGTGCTGTCGTGAATAAAGGTTTGCAGAAGGCCGCCATCGAGAGACCAAAGCCGGGCGGTCTTATCACGGGAGGTGGTAAGAATGCGCGTATTATCTTGAGAAATTACTGCGCTAAGGATTGCATCATTATGGGCAAAAGGCGCTTTCGCATCGCCCCGGAGTGTCCATAATGTTGCCTGGCCATCGCTGGCAGCGGATAAAACTTGTTTTCCATCAGGAGAAAAGGTTGCAACTGCAACTTCATCATTGTGGGAAAAAACGGTAAGCGTGTCGTTGATGGTGAGCCACAGGCGGGCAGTTTTATCACGAGATGCCGTTAAAATTCGGCTGCCATCATCCGACAGGGCAGCGGACGATACCACCTGGTCATGCGAGCAAACTGCTAACAGATCACCTTCGGTTGTCCACAAATGCGCTTTGCCATCGCGGGCGGCGGTGAGAATTTGCTGGTCGTCTTTGGAAAACGTTGCCGAGGCAACAAGGCTGCTAATTTTAAATGCGGCATCGATATCGCCTTCTACCGACCAAACCCGGCCATAGCCTTCTTCGGAAGTTGTAAAAATTGACTGGCTATCGTTGGAGAAAATAGGCGGATTACCACTCCCGCTGTGGATAAATCGATGCAGCGTATCGCCGTTGGTTTTCCACAAGCGAGCAAAGCCGTCATCTTCCGCAGTTAAGACAAACTCGCCATCAGGAGAAAAATTTGCCCAATACACGCTGCTTTCATGCCGAAAAGTGGTGATGAGTTCTCCCGAAATATTCCAGCGTTTTGCGGTCGCATCCCCGGAAGCGGTAAGGATTTGTTCGCTATCAGGCGAAAAATGGGCGGTATTGACGCCCCAAAACCCGTGGGGAA
>CAXHHS010000009.1:0-23430 GCA_964015645.1 uncultured bacterium | reverse complement strand
GTGCCGCCAGCCGCCGGGTTGGCAGGATTGGTAAAATTTCCACTGCCGTCATTTATTAAAATACTGATGTTGCTGCTGGTCTTATTGGCAGTAGCTAAATCGACATGGCCGTCGTTATTAAAATCACCCACAGTGATAAAATACGGTGCATCATTTCCGCTGCCCACATTCGTGATTGTAGAGCTTACGGCAAATTGTGCCGTTGCCGGGGCGGAGGCTACCTTAAATTTCCAAACATAGGGGTCGGGCATTGTGACCCCGGCAGCGGAATTGTGGGTTATCGTTGTTACGGAAACCGTGATTGTTTCACCTGCCTTAAAATCGGCTGGTGGGGTAAATGTAGCGGTGAAGGAATTTGCATCGTACGTTAAACCGCCCGGGCTAATCAATCCGCTTAAAGAGCCGTGCACTTGCAAGCCGCCCTGGTTTAAGGTTTCGAGAATAATGCCTTCGGTGAATTCAATGTTGATTTCAGTGGCCGCTGCAGCGTTTGTTTCATTTTGATTTGGAGTAACGGAGGCGACCCAATGCTGCCCCATCAGTGAGTGGAAACTAAAAATTAATAATATGAAAATCGATAACAATCGAACCATTAACTATGCCTCCGAGGGGTTTAAATTCCAATTTAAAGAAACGTAATTGCATCAAGGTGAGATGGCTTTTGATTAAAGGTTCACTATTTCAATGATACTTAAAAAGTAAATATATAACTCGTGAAATTAACACCTAAAGCCGGTATCCGGTTCGTAAAATCGATTCACCCGGAAATATTTTGAACCAAAAGCCCGCAAATAAGAATGACAAAAATTAAGCTCCCGATCTTCGTTTTGCTGAATAAAAAGGCTGTCGCCAGAACATAATACAAATCTTCCACGTTATCGGCTCCTTATTGGTTTATTCAAGAATTAACGTATCCAGTGAAGATTATATGAAGAATTTGGGATTCGCTTTTTAAAAGGAACCCTACCGGAAAAGCGATATTTCTCGATAGGGTTTCTTAGGAGACAGAGAAACTTTGAAACTACAGTGTTAAGATAACACTTTTCAAAGGGTCTGTCTATAACCCGAACGGGGGATTTTTCTATAAATTTCGAAATTTTGTTGTGACAATGCTTACCCTTCGAGAAGAAAAAGGGTTCTTATACAGATCACATATTATCTACCGGACCAATATCATCTTACGGCTTTTTATGAAGCCACCCGTTTGAATTCGATAGATATAAATTCCCGAACTCACCACATTCCCAAACTGATCCCGGCCATCCCAAACCACTAATTTTTCCCCGGCACCCTGCCGCTCATTGACAACTGTGCGAATTTCTTGACCGAGAAGATTATAAATAGTCAACACGACATCATTCGCCTTCGGCAAATTATAACGTATGGTAGTGATGGGATTAAAGGGATTTGGAAAGTTTTGTCGTAGTAGAAGTGACCCAGGCTTATTTGTAGAGACCTCTGTTCTTGTTGAGACTAGCAGCTTGCTGCTGCGAAATAATCCGCCCGTTGTTGCAACAAAGATTCTATTGAAGGAGTTGACAGATATATCGCGAACATCTTTATGAATTAATCCATCGTTTAACTGAGACCAGGTTTCACCATCATCAGTTGAATAAAAGATGCCATTATCGGTTCCAACAAAAATATCATCATTAGCGTTTAATGCAAACGCACGAACTTCATGAGGGAGCAAAGCAAGTCTCTCCCATTCCTCTATACTATCTCTATAACGATGTATGCCAGGCCCTGCAAAAAGATATCCCCTTGAATTCATAGCAAGAGCGGTTATAGGGAGATATTTATAGACTGTATCTATGTCGGTTGTATCTATGTCGGTTATAATGACATCGATTATTGGAAGACCGGCATTCATTGGCGCCCAGGTTGTACCGTTATCACTGGAACGGAAAACCCCACTCTCACTAGTTGCAGCAAAAATATCGCCTTCGGGATTCATCGTTAAATCCCAAACCCATGTTGTATCCGTCATACCAAAATTAGTTTGTACCCAACTGATGCCGTCATTTTCAGATCGAAAAACACCAGAGCCTCTGGTAGCGGCAAAAAGCATTCCACTTGCATTTGATTCGAGATCGTAGACGTAATTATCCGTCGAGCCAATCAATTCCCAGGTTTGACCGTTGTTTATTGACCTTAGAATGCCCTCAGGATCACGATTGGATGCGGCATAGATGTTGCTGTTAGGGCTGGTGGAAAGAGCTCTAATCCAGGCGTAAGGCATATCAACCTGAATCCAGCTATCTCCATCGCCGCTGAATCGATATATCCCGCTTCCCAAACTTCCCATAAAAATCTGATCACTCGAGTTGATAGCGAGCGACCAGGCCGAAATATTTGGTAAACCCCGGTTACTTGATGTCCAGTTGCTGCCTTCGTCTGTAGATCTGAAAATTCCATTTGCAGTACCGGACTCAGATCGGGTCCCGGCAAAAACATACCCGGTTGAGTTAATAAAAAGTGACGAAAATAGAAACTCTTGAATTTGAGTTGCCAGCCAGTTCTGTCCATTGTTACCGGTGATATAAATGCCTTCTTTTGTCCCGGCAAAAATCCGTCCGCCTGCATTAATCGCCAAACTATAAATTCTTTTATTCCCCAATCCCGTATTGACGGGTATCCAGCTATCTCCTCGATCAAATGAGTAAAAAACCCCGTCCAAAGTACCGGCAAAAAGATGCCCATCCGAATTAAAGATCAAAGCGTTAACTGTATTGGTCAAACCAAGCGGTGTCCAAGTATTTCCGTTGTCGGTAGAGCGCAATACTTCACGATTGGTTCCAACAAAGATATCCCCATTCGGATCAAACGCATAGCAGCGGACAGTCGCGTGAAAAAGACGGCCGTTATAAATTAGATACCAATTCTCGCCATCGTTGTTAATCTTAAACATTTTACCGTCAAGTGTACCGGCATAAATAGCGTCAGCCGAATCGATGCCCAGAGACCAAATCCTATAATTATGTAATCCAATGTTGCTCCAATTCTCACCATTGTCCTCAGATTTAAATACCCCGGTTCCACCAGCAAAAAGATGGTTACTTGAATTGATTGCTAAAGAATGAACAGATAATGATTCCAGACCCTGGTTTACCGGTGTCCAAAGATCACCATTGTCTGAAGACTTACACACACCATCTCCATTTGTAGCAACGAAAATATCTCCTGCCGAATTAACAACAAATGCCTCCACATCCCTTGTATAAGGCAATGTGATATGTTCCCAGGTATCTTGTGCTGAGACATAGGACATCCATACCAACAGACTCAATAAAACCAAAAAGAAGGCGTTCTTCATTATGCCATCCCATTCTAATTTTTTATAAAAACAAGCATTTTATCCATACAAAACCGAATAGCTTATAGCCTAAATAACCCGAGCAATTAAAAACGTTCCATACGAAAAACCCCATTGCCGGCGGTGCCAGCGTACAAAATGCCATCTGCCCCGGCGGCGAGAGAGTGCACTTGATGATTCATTTCCAGCCCTTCATTAAGTTCATTCCAACTATCGCCATTATTTGTAGAAAAAAATACGCCTTTATCGCCACAAGTAAATAGTCGCCCCTGGCTATCTGCAATAATATCTTCAACCCGCGATATTGGAAGCCCTTCATTTACTGCCCGCCATTCGCCATTTCTTATTGAAAGACGATAAACCCCGGAATTTTCTGTGGCAACAAACAAATCACCTGTTTCATTTGCTGCTAATCGTGATTCGCCGGATATTGGTAAATTATTATTGAGCTTTACCCAAAGGTCCAGATCTTTATTTAGCCGGAAAATATCGGATGAATGGGTGCTGGCATATACCCGGTTATTGTTATCTGCAACCATGCCAAGAATTAACCCATTCGGTAATCCGGAATTAATAGTTTCCCAGGAATTTCCATTGTCAACTGAGCGAAGCACCTTCCCTTTCATACCGGCATATAAATGGCCGTTCTCATCGCGTATTAACGCGTAAATATTATCATCTATTAATGGGTGTACAATTTCTATCCAGGTGTTTCCGGTATCTCCGGAGCGATATAAGCGATGCCAATTTATAATAAAAATATCATTGTTATTTCCAAAAACAACACTGCGAACAAAACCATCCTCAATATTTCTCCAGCTATCTCCGTTGTTTGAAGAATAAAATGATCCATGATTGGTTTCGGCAAATATATCACCGCTATCGTTCACTTCTAAAACAGGTACTTGCGTATTGGTTATACCATATTTCCGATTTGCCCAGGTATTGCCATTATCGACAGAATAATAAAGCCCATTTCCGTGGGTAGCTGAATACAGATGGCTTTCATCTGAAATTACAATTTCTACCACCCGATCCACATCCTCATGATTAATTTTCTCCCAGCTATTTCCAAGATTACCGGAGCGAAATATTTCACCATCTGAACCGGCAAAAATATCCCCCCGGGCATTGATCCGAAGAAGTGTCGGAGGCGATACAAATGGAGTATTGTTTACTGCAAACCATTCATGCCCATTATTGGGAGAGTGGTAAACTCCATCCCTGGTTGCGGCAAAAATACTAAGATTCGAATGAACTTCGATTTCGTATACAGCGATGTTATTCGGAAGACTGTTCCCAATTTGCGTCCAGGATTGGCCATTGTCTAATGATCGATACAATTTATTACTCTGTGTTATAAAACCGGTTGCGACAAAAATATGACCTCGAATATCTATCGCAATATCACTAACATTTTCTGTAAAAAAACCCTCGCTCACCCTTTCCCAATTATCGCCATTATCTGTTGAGCGGAAAACACCGCTATTCGTGCCGGCAAAAACATCTCCTTGAAAGTTGAAATCAATAGCGGATACCAGGTTGTTCGATGGGCCATTTCCAAGATGTTCCCAACTATCGCCGTTGTTGGTAGAGCGAAAAATACCTAATTGATTTTCAAGGCCAAACATTCCGGTAAAAACAGTTCCGGATCGATTAACTGCGATGGTTTCAACACGATGGAAATATGCGCCAAGCCTGGATAAGCCGGAATTTAACTGCTTCCAGGAAATGCCGCCATTCGTAGAGCGGAATATGCCACCGTTAAATGTTCCGGCAAATAAATGTCCCTGTTCGTTTATTGCCAGCGACCAGAGTGACGCCCCTTCCGGACCGCCGGTTTGCACCCAGTTGGATTCCCCTATCGGTGAAGATAACGGGTTACTCTCTTTTTCACAGGTTAGAAAAAGAGACATACAACAGATCACTATAACGATTTGCAAGCGCCTGGTTTTATAAAAATTCATCTTTTTTCCTCCAAAGAAATTGAGCATTATGAAATATCAAAAGACCGGGGTTAAAGAACGGTTACCGGCGAAGCTTACCTACGAACTTCTATTTACCTATTCTCCCAAAATCAGAAAATTTGGAATTCTTTTTAGGATTGCTTCAAGATTGTGAGCTGAGGGGAAATTTTATTTTGAGGGATGAATTTCGATGAACTCTATAACAGATTGTAGAAATACTTGCCCTGCTTCCTAAGTAATATCCTCCCAAATATCTCCACAATTGGGTACATCGATTCGCTATTTGCATTATTACCTTAAAATCACCTGTAAGAATAGAACTTATAAACAAAATAGGAGGTCAAGAATGGAAATTTTTTACAAAAAAGGGAAGGCTAATAATTCTGTTTTTCTAAGGAGGTGTTTTAAACTCCCATTAATAATTGCGATGTTGGGAATAGTGCCATCGCTGTTTGCCCAAACATTTACGGAGGTTACAAACAACACAAACCCGGTTGTAACAGCCAGCGGGCCAGGCGGCTATAGTGGGGCAAGTTGGATCGATTATGATAACGATGATGATATTGACCTGTTTATCAACAACAGCTCTCTCTTTCGCAATGATGGCCCGGATGGAAACGGCGAGCAGTTATTTACACGTATTACTTCTTCTAATATTGGCCTCGGGATTCCGATAAATACCGGCAACGGGAATACCTGGGCAGATTATGATAACGATGGGTATATCGATTGTTTCATTTCCAGCAGCCCATCATTTTTGTATCGCAATAATGGCGACGGCACATTTACACTTTTTAACCAGGGCGATATTGGCGAAGGAAGCGCTAATCGCGGTTGGGCAAGCGCCTGGGCAGATTATAATAACGATGGTTACGTGGATTTAGCGATTACACATCCCGCAGGTTTTGTGGGATTTCCGGCACTTAAAAATCACCTATTTTTAAATGATGGGCCGCCGAATCACACCTTTACCAGGATTACGAACAGCCCGATATCGAGTGGCCCCAACGCGCCTTACACCGTTGGCACCTGGTCGGATTTTGACCAGGATGGCGACCAGGATTATTTTATCGGTTCCGGCCCGGCAAATGGCTCAACTGCCCCGGATTTTTTATTTCGCAATTTGCTAAGCGAAACTGGTGTGGCAGAATTTGAACGCATTACCCAGGGCGTTATCGCCACCGACGCCCAGGATGGCCAGGTTTGGAATTGGATCGATTATGATAACGATGGCGATCTGGATGCTTATTTGACAAATTGGACCGGGGCAACAAACCGGCTGTATCGCAATGACAACGGCACTTTCACCCGAATTAACGGTATTCCCATGGTTACCGACCCCGGTTCTTCACTTTCCAGTGTATGGGGTGATTTTGACAATGACGGCGATGTGGATGTTTACGTCGCTAACGATAGTGGCGTAAACGACCGTTACTACCAAAATAACGGCGACGGCACATTTACTGCGATCACCGGTATTCCGATAACCGCCAGCCTGACCCACCGCGGCGCTTCTGCCGGCGATTACGATAACGATGGGGATTTGGATTTAATCGCCGTCGGTCCTGGTGCAGCTTTAAAATTGTATCGCAATGATACGGATAATGGCAATAACTGGATCAATATCAACTGCATCGGGTTAATTTCGAATCGTTCAGCCATTGGCGTAAAAGTGCGGGCAAAAGCCGTTATTAACGGCAACCCGGTTTGGCAAATTCGAGAAATCCAGGCGCAGAATAATTTTAACGGGCAAAACGACCTGCGGGTACATTTCGGATTTGGCGATGCTACGACCATCGATTCGATTCGTATTGAATGGCCTTCCCGGCATCTGAATATCTTAACGAATGTTTCTACAAATCAATTTTTAACGGTGATGGAAGATAGCACTACAACCGGTATTGAAGATTCGCCGTTGGGAAATGTGCCGAAAGGTTTTTCGTTAGCGCAAAATTATCCTAACCCGTTTAACCCGGAAACCACAATCGAATATACCATTCCTACAACTTCCACGGTTACACTAAAAGTTTACAACCAATTGGGCCAGCTTGTAAACATATTGGTCGATACCAATCAATCCGCCGGAACAAAAGCCGTGCAATGGAATGGCAATAATTTTTCCGGTACCCCGGTTAGCTCCGGTATTTATATTTATAAACTACAAGCTATTCCCAATTCTGCAACCAGCCAGCGTTTTTTGGAAACTCGCAAAATGCTGCTGCTTAAATAATACTAAAGAAAATTAGCACGGGTAACGCAATATTAATCCCGCCCCGTAGAAGACAAACACTGTGTTGCTCGTGCTAAATTTCAGGAGTGTCAAACTTCAGTTTGACCGCCGTCAAATTTTAGCCTGGCATACTGTCAAACTGAAGTTTGACACTCCTGAATCTTAAAAAAACAAGGAGCGTACTATGCAAAAAAGTAATTCGATTTTTATAAAATTTATCATTTTAATGATCGTTATTTCATTATCGGCGGGAAGTGTGCCGGGCCAGGATAATTCTACCGAAACGCCTCCGAAACCTTGCACCCAACCGGAAGCCAGCCAATTCGATTTTTGGCTTGGTGAATGGGAGTTGAGTTGGGAAGGTCAGGATGGGCAACAAGGGAAAGGAACCAATAAAATTTATCGCGCTCTGGGCGGATGCGTTATCCACGAAAATTTTGCCGCAACGGATGGCTCTTTAATCGGGCAAAGCTGGTCGATGTATGTGCCGCGCACCGGCGAATGGAAACAAACCTGGGTCGATAACCAGGGCAGCTACCTGTTATTTACCGGCAAATTTGAAGATGGAAAAATGGAATTGCGCACCGCCCCCTTCGAGCGCAACGGAAAAACATTCATCTCGCGGATGGTTTTCAAAAATATCACCGAAAATTCACTCAATTGGGATTGGCAACGTTCCGAAGATAATGGCGCAACCTGGGTGGATGTGTGGAATATTCAATACAAGCGGAAGGCGAAGTCTTGATTTGTTATTGCAAGAGTATTTTTCGCAAAATCTCCGGCTTTATCTCTCGCTTATTTCCTCAACCCATCTAAAATGATGAGCTGAGGAAATAAAATTTCGAACTTCGAAAAAGCAAACATCACTCAATCGCATACAACGCCTCATAGCTCCGCAAGTAAATGGTGCCATCGGCAATCGCTAAGGAGGCGGTCATGCGCTCATCTATTTCATTGGTCGCCAGCAGCTCATATTCCCGCCCGGCTTTGATCACATTGATCGTGCCATCAATGGCAACCAGGAAAATTTTGCCATCAGCATATACCGGCGAACCGCGATGGCGACGGCGGTAAACACTTTCTTTGTACACCTCTTCTCCGGTTTTGGCATCAATGCAAAACAGAACACCATTTTCCCGGCAGATATATACCAGGCCATCGTGGATGAGCGGCGATGGCACGTCCGTGGTATTATTATCCCACTTCCAGTGATAATTCGCTTTGGAATTTGTAATATCACCCTTGGCGTCCTTGGGATTAATCGCAACCGTCGGCCCGTTTTTGGCCGAAGGCGCTATAATAATTCCCGGCCCGACCACCGGCGTAGAAACAAATCGAAAATAATCATTATACCCCGAAGGTGATTGAAAGCCGCCGCAACGCCAAATTTCGCGACCATCTTTTAAATTGTGAGCGACGATATAATCGGAGCCGTGTGTTAGCAAAAATTCCTGGCCATCGTGGCGATAGATTACCGGAGAGGCATAAGAATGAAGTGATTCGACCCGGGCGTCGGTATCGCGTTGATGCGTCCAAATTTCCTTGCCGGTTTTTTTATTTAATGCTAACACCAACTGCGCATTACTGTGCAGCAATTGCAAATACAAGCGGTCGCCATCCAGCAGCGGAGAAGTTGACATTCCCCAATACATACTAAAATTATTATAGCGGTCTTGTACGTCGTATTTCCAGATTTCCCTTCCATCGTAATCGAAACAGGCTAATACACCGGTCCCGGTAAATACCCAAACGTGCTCGCCATCAGTACTGGGAGAAGGGGATGCAGCATTGCTTTCTCCCTGGCGAATATCTTTATTGCCGCCGCCCAACCTTTTTTCCCAAAGAGTTTTTCCGCTTTTGTCTAGACTCAACAACAACAAATCACTTCCCTTCCCGGATGTCAAAAAAATTCGATCTCCCCAAATTACCGGTGTGGAAGGCGCCGGGCCCGGTAACGCCACTCGCCATTTTACATTTTCCGTTTTATTCCAGGATGCCGGAATGCCCTGAGAAGAACTAATGCCATTATTTTCCGGGCCGCGCCAGCGGGGCCAGTTTTCGGCAGCAATGTTTGAAGAAAACGCAGTTAGTGCAATCACTGAAAGTAAAAGAATCAAACGATTCTTCCGGGCCTTATGATGAATCGGGGAATTCACCGGTTCTCCGATTCTCCGATTCACCGGTTCAGTTGCTAAAAATATCAAAGCTTTTTCCAATAATTTGCTGGCATTAGTCTGCGAATTAGCAATCATGGCAAATCCTCCGGTTTGGTTGTGCAAAAAAGTTTACAAAACATTCTACACTTTACATAGAACATTATTTCTTAGTTTCATGCTTTTATTATAAAAGTTTTTTTTGTTAATTTGTTGCAAGCAACAATTTAGAACTTAATTAAGTGAGGTTTATAATGTTAGTTCAAAGAGAAGTAAGTAATTTAGAACTTGCAAAAGCCCTTAAAAGTATTGATGAAAAAGAATTACTTTTGGCCCTTAAACCATTTTTGAAAAAGAATAGATCACAATTATTAAAGATTGGTCAACACAACCCATTTAAACCGTTTAATGCAATAAAGATGAAAGGGAAGGGTCCAACAGCTTCTGAGATAGTGATTAAAGATAGAGGGTGATCCTTATTTTAAAAGCTAAATGATAATATTTTTGGATACATCTGCTTGGATAAAATTTTTCATCGATGAAAAAGGTACATCAGAAATTCAAAAATTTATTGTTGATGAATCGATTTCAGAAGACAATACTTTTTCGGCATCGGCTGTTACATACGCCGAGATTTATGCGACTTTAAAAAGAGTACTAAATGATAAAAGAATTACAAAAGAACAATATAATCAAATAAAAAATGAGTTTGAAGAACAATGGGATAATATTGACATCCCAATAGTTAATGCCTCTCTTATCAAACAATCCGGAAAACTCGCTGAAAAATATGCGTTAAAAGGATGTGATGCTTTTCAACTTGCTTCAGCATTAACGATTGAAGCAAATATTTTTGTCAATTCCGACCATGAACTAAGCGAAGCTGCGGCTGATAACAATCTTTTTGTTTGGGATCCCACAAAGTAGAAATTTTATAAAGAAGATAAAATGACAGGCTCACTATTCCTCTGGTCTACATTTGGTTTCATCATCATCCTGATGCTGGCGCTGGATTTAGGCGTATTCCACCGTAAATCGCGCGAAATTAAATTGGATGAGGCGCTAAAGTGGAGCGTCGTTTGGATTGCACTCTCTTTACTGTTTAACCTTTGGCTCTATTTTTACGCCGGTGCCTCCATTGCGTTGGATTTTTTAACCGGCTATCTCATCGAAAAATCCCTCAGTGTTGACAACATTTTTGTTTTTATCCTGATCTTTAAATATTTTCACGTGCCGGGAAAGTTTCAGCATAAGATATTGTTTTGGGGGATTTTAGGCGCTGTTATTATGCGAGGGATTATGATTGTCGCTGGCATCGCTCTTATTCAACAATTTCACTGGGTCATCTATATTTTCGGGGCATTCCTTATTTTTGGAGGCATTAAACTTTTTTATGAAGATGAAGAGCGCATCGAACCGGATAAAAACCCGGTACTAAGGTTAATCCAACGCCAAAAAATGATTCCCCTAATCGGGCTTTATTATGATAAAGCTCAATTTTTCATCAGAGAAAAAGGAACGTTATTTATAACGCCATTATTTGTCGTACTGGTAATGATTGAAACCACCGACGTCGTTTTTGCCCTGGATTCCATTCCGGCAATTTTGAGTATCACAACCGATCCGTTTATTGTGTTTAGCTCCAATATTTTTGCGATTTTGGGATTACGAGCATTATATTTTGCCTTAGCCGGTATAATGCAACTATTTAGTTATCTTCAATACGGCCTGGCGCTGATTTTAATATTTGTCGGCATTAAAATGATGATCGGCGATGTGTTTCACATTCCAACCATTTATGCGTTAGGATTTATCGGTGTTGTGTTATTGGTTTCAATCTTAGCATCTCTGTATAATCGGGAAGGAAAAATTGAGGAAACGACTCTTCCCTAAAGAATTTTCGAAAGGAGTGCAAATCAAGTTTGCAAGTTTGGCTAATTAGGCATGGACAAAGCGAAGCAAATGCCGGTTTCAGCACATCGATGCCGGGGGAGGTAAAGCTGACGTCGAAAGGCATCGAACAATCCGAATTTATCAGTGAGGCGTTTTCCTCCGTACCGGATTTGGTGGTAACTTCTCCCTTCATTCGTACCCAACAAACGGCGAAACCAACGCTGGCAAAGTTTTCAAATACATTTAGCGAGCAATGGTCAATTCAGGAATTTACCTATCTTTCCCCACAGCGATTTCCGAACACCAACACCGATGATCGCCGCCCATTTGTGGAAGCGTATTGGGCGCGCAACGATCCTGATTACAATGATGGCCAAGGGGCTGAGTCATTTATCGAATTTTTGCACCGGGTGCAGGGTTTCGCAAAGCGATTATCGAAACGAAAAGAATCGTTTATTGCAGTTTTTGGCCACGGTCATTTTATGAAGGCATTTTTATGGTCGGTTATCTCCGGCAATTCATTTAACCATGATAAGCATATCCTATCTGGTTTTAAACACTTCAGCAAAGCGGTTAAAATTCGCAACGCCGCAATTATCAAATTGAACATTATTGATAACAATATTTGGCTATCGGGTATATCAACAGCGCATTTACCGGATGACCTCATTTCATAAAATCGCTAATTTCAGACAGGATTTACCGGATGTTCAGGATTATTTCTATTTTAAATTTATTGTTGGTGCTTTCGTATAGCGCCTTTGCTAACGATTGGAACCAGTGGCGCGGCCAACATCGCGATGGCATTCTAAAAGAGGTTTCTTTACCATCTCAACTACCGAATGAATTGGCTTTAAAGTGGAAAACAAAGACCGGAAAAGGATACTCATCACCGGTGATTGCGGGAGAAACTGTTTACCTACTGTTCCGGCAGGATGAGATGGAAATTGTTGCCGGTTACCGGTTAACCGATGGCAAAGAAATTTGGCGGCAAAGCTATCCTGCCCCCTTCAAAACCAACCAGTACGCTGTAAAATTCGGGAAAGGCCCGTTTTCCACACCGATTGTGGCTGATGGCAAATTATACACCTTCGGCGTCGGTGGCATATTGTCTTGCTTCGATTCGCAGACCGGAGAATTACACTGGCGAAAGGATTTCTCGGAAAAGACGCTCGACACGTCACACTTTTTTGTTGGCACTGCCATGTCTCCACTAATTGAAGATGGTGTCATCTACATTCATGCCGGAGATGAAAAAAGCGGAAAATTCTTCGCTTTGAATATCGAAAACGGGGAAGAAAAATGGCATTGGGAAGGCGACAGGCCCGGATACGCCTCCCCGGTGATGGCAACGATTGACGGGGTTCGACAGCTTGTTACTTTAACCCAAACCATGTGTGTGGGAATCGCCGCAGGCTCCGGTGAATTATTATGGCAAATTCCGTTTATATCCGAGTGGAAAGAGAATATTATTTCCCCTATAATTTTAGAAAAAACAGTGATTTACTCCGGTGTTAAAAGAGGCACAATCGCCGTAACCGTTCAAAAACGTAATAATAAATGGTCTACTACCCCGCTTTGGAATAACGATGAAATTTCGATGTATATGAGTTCGCCCGTGTTAGTCAACGGAATCTTATATGGTTTTTCTCAATACAACAAAGGCCAGTTCTTTTGCCTGGATGCCGCCACTGGTAAAACTCACTGGTTAAGCAGTGGCCGTCAGGGGCAAAATGCCAGCATTATCGCTGCCGGGGATTGGTTATTCGGACTAACAACCGGCGCCAATTTGATCGTTTTCAAACAAGGGCCGCTGGCATTCGAAATTATTCGGGAATACAACCTGGCAGAAAGCGCCACCTGGGCGCATCCGGTGATAATCGGCAACCGGATTTTAGTAAAAGATGAAGATTCATTAGCCTCGTGGGAAATAGTTGCCCAATGACCATTAGACCGACGTTTCCTTAATCGCAATGTCCTGCCCGGCTCGAACGAACAGAATTTCTTTAATATTCTCAAATCGTTTAAAAAAGTCGCCTTGCTCTTTCGACAGCTTGCTCAAGGAAAACCCCATAATCACCAAACCGGCAGCTTCGGAATGATGACAAACCAGGGATTCGTAAGTGGTCTTTTTTTTATCCCAGGGCATTTTCTGAACATTTTTGCGAGAAATAGGAATGCGCCCCTGGTCGATAAGCTGGTACAGCCGCGCAATCTGTTTGGACATTTCGCCTTTTTCTGAAGCAGCAAACAGATCAATTTCACACCCTTTCCATTCCGGATGCCCCAAAATGATGTAGCCTAATAAAATCATTAAATTAGCATTGCGATAATCGCCCGGGGTTAACCAGATATGAATTTTCTTTTTATACCCAAAATGCCGTTCCGAAGAGCGAAGCACGCAAATGTTAAAATTTACATAGGCGGCGAACTGGCAGCCCTCGATAATATCGGAAATATCTTCTTTATCATCCTCATGAAATTCGAACAAAATGCTGTTATTATCCATGCCGGAGATTCCGGGAATTTGCACAATCTGCGCCACAGCGGTTTTGAAACTTGGCGAGATAATCGTATCCACATAAATCCCCGCACGACTATCTTTGCCTTGCTGAATAAGTTGATTTAGTTTCTTGCTGGCTTCTTCATCAGTCGCATCATCCAAAAACCCTTTGATGAAATGGATGAAGGTTCCAAAACCGTAGTAATGGGAAATCCAGCGCAGCAAATCAAACGGCGCCAACCGGGTAAGCGAGCTGGAGGAAACCGCAATAAAAGAAGGTCGCCAATTAGTTGGAGCTACATCAGCGCGATTTCTTTGAATGAGCACCTGCAACCGGCGAGTTAGCTGAAACAAAACCCCTTTGATCATGGCAGATAAATCATCATCTTCTTCCCGTCCGCGCTTTAAACTCAAATAAATAATAATAATAGCAACCACCGCTAAAAAGGCATACAGCGGCGCCATTTGGAACATCATCACAAAACAGGCGATGGCGCCAATTAAGGATAAATACCATTTGGAACGAAAGGTAGGGCGGTAGGACGGATTTCCGGCAAAGTGCTCCAAAAAGCTAACGAGGCAAAGCGAACCGTAAGTAATCATAAAAAACATACTGATAATTTGGGCGACAAAATCAACACTCCCCATTGCGACGAATACAAAAATAATGATTGCAGTTACCAGCGTCGCGTTAACCGGTTCATTGCTTTCCCCTTTTCCCTTTTTTAGGAATTTATTGATCGGTGAAACCGGAAAAACCTGGTCATCTGCCAATGCCTGCATTGTGCGCGGGGCAATCAAGACGGAGCCGATGGCAGATGAAAGGGTCGCCGCCGCTAACCCGATTGGGATAATCGGCCCCCATATAGCAATTTTGCTCATCGCAAATTGATCGGCCGCTAACGCTTCCGGTGATAAACTATAGGCCATCTTAATGACGATGAAAATGTAAGTAACCATTCCGAACAAAGTAGCCGAGAGTGTTCCCAATGGAATCGATTTGCGAGGATTTTTTAAATCACCGGAAAGCCCCACTCCGGCCGTCATTCCCGTAAAAGCCGGAAAAATAATGGCGAAGACGATGAAAAAATCATTAGGATTTGATAGCTTTGCAAATATATCCGGGGAGGCGACTTCGGTAGAAGGTTTCCCGAGGAAGAACATCAATAGGGATGCTCCCAAAATCGTTACGACAATCCATAAAATGGAAACTCCCAGGTTAGCGCCTTTTTTAAGAATTAATAACAGTAGAAGGATGGTTGAAGGAATGCTAATCATCCAGGTTTGGGGTTCAAATTCCAATGTGTTTTGAATCCAGCCAAACAGTGGGGTAAATGCCTCAGCAAAAGCGATCATGTAAAAGGCCACCGAGATCGCCTGGGAAAAATAAAGCGATATACCGATAGTCCCTCCAACCATAGAACCGAATGAGCGGCTGATAATAAAATACTCACCGCCGCCTTCCACTTTTAGATTCGTAGCAATTTCGGCAATGGCCAGGGCGGTGGGGATGGTAATAGCATGGCCGATTAGAATAATCACAATTGCCCCAAACACACCGGCGTGGGCAACCGCATACCCAAAACGTAAAAACAAAATTGCGCCTAAAATGGTGCTAATACCTGCTAAAAAAACCGGCGCTGTTCCGAATCCGTAGCCCTTGGCAGGGGTTTTGGGGGTTGCCATATTTTTTTCCTTTAGAAAAGTGTTGTTTTATCAGGAGGCCATCCCACTTTTATTCATATCCAATATACGTCTCTTGCCAGAAATTCAAGGATATAGGCAGGTTTACTTGCGCTCTCGGCTCAAGGAAAACTCTCTAAAGTGTGATAAAGATAAAAAACCGTCTCGCCCTTTTGAATATCAAATCGGAACTGTTCTGAAAACTCTCCGCCATCGGGGGCGTGGCTTTTTAATTCAACCGTATTTTCTCCTTCCGGCAGAGGGATTCTGGCATAGGAAATATCGTACGGCAGCGTTTGCCAGTTTCGGGTGTCGGCCTTTTCGGTAATGGCGTTTACCAGCGAAATAAGTGTGCCCAATCCTTCGTTTTTTTTACGGGCAACGTGTTCGGCTGCTTGCTTAAACGCCAGGCGGAGCAATGAGGCACCAAACTCCCGCATCATGCGGTCTTCCAGCGTTTTGAAAGCGATCTCATTGAGATTTTGGGCAACCTCCAGGGGATATGCTTTTCCGTCAATGCGCATCTCTGCCTGGCGATAATACGGCCTTCGCTCCCGGTACTTGGGAAAGGTGATTCGAACGGCCTTCAAATCTTCCAGCTTTGTCGCATCATCTTCGCCATCGAGGAAGAATGGGACCGAAATATCCATTTCATCATTTACAAAAATGATACTTCCGCCCTCCCCTTTCACCAGGAAAAAATTTATACTCCATTCGCTTTTTACCGGTCCCAATCCATTATTCAAAAAAAACACCAATTCACCACCCGAATTCTTGCGGGGAATATACTCCAGGTCAAATTCATTTTGATACTGTGCGAGTTCTTCCGTAAACCCATTTAAATAAGCGGTTCGCAGTAAATCCTTTTTTAACTGCAACGGCGCGCTAACGCCAAAATATTCCCGGTAAATTTCCCGGTATGCGTCGTAGGCGTTTCGGTAAGAAACAAAGGCATTGTTAATCTCGCCACCAGCTTCAAAAATGATACCCATTAGATTTAGCACAAAGGCATCGCGCCGGTAGCGATTTTTACGGTTACTGTAGCGATCATTCAGTTGATTTATTTTGATATCGAGTCGCCGGCATTCAACCATGGCTTCTTCCAACTTTCCCAGGCGCAGGAAATTTAGCGCTTTGTAATAATGAATTTGCACAACCTCAAAATCTTCACCACGATAGGGTTTGATCATCGGGTTGGTTAAAAAGCTGGCAAACTCAACGGCATAATTTTTTTGATAATCTTCCGTGAAGAGATATGCTTCTTCAAACGCCGCATTGCTTTCTTCGTATTCACCTAACATTTGTTTCACCACGCCTTCGGAGAAAAAATAGAGCAAACGATCTTTGCTTTTGGCAGCTTTTTTGTTCTTCTCTAAAAATCGGGCAGCTTCCTCAATGTCTCCGCTAGCGAAATGCTCCTGAAAGCGGAACATTTTCTGATAATAGGTAGCACATCCTGTGGACGCTATTGCCAGGCAACAGCAAAGAAATATTAAGGTAAATTTTCGAGATGTTAGAAGCATTATTTATATTTGCAAATTTAAGTGCAGTTCGCATTAGATTGATATTTTTTGTGGCAAAATGATTATATCTTTAATCATTTTGCCTTTCGTCGTTTGTAACAAGAATATCAATCTCACTGTTCAGAGTTTTAAACGATACCTTAATTCGTAATAAATTTTTTGATCTTCTTACTGCCGATCCACACTTTTTCGTTGGTTTCCAGGTGGGATAATTCCAGGTCGGTTTGATAAAAAACCACTTTTCGTTTATCCTCCGTATCGACAATCGAATTTACAACCCCTTGCAGCATAAAATCCGCGCCCATTTCCTGGCCCCATTGTTTGGTGGTTTGCAGCGATGCAAACTCCTGTTGATCGGCTCTTTCGGTTCGTAACGCATCGCGCTCCTCGCCAGCTTGAACTACTTTTACCACGCCGGTATTAATGAGTTCTCTTTCGATGTCTTTAATAAACGTATCGGTACTGATGAGTTCATGGGTTTTATTCTTCACCAAACCAACAATGAGCACCGGTTTCCGGCTTAGCCGATTGGTAAATTCGTTCAGCCAGGGACGGGAAAGACCATCCCGAATCATTTCTTCCGCAACCAACCTGGAATCAGTATCGTTCCAGCGGCCGCTCAAATCGGTTTGTGTCTGCGGATCGATTCTTTCCACCTGCCGAGTTGTTGAACATGCCGCAATTAAAAAGGCCAAAACGAGAGAGAATAAGATTATTGATTTCATAGTATAATCCTTTCCTGTTAAAATATATGCTTGATTTAACGAAACGCCTCGCAATTTATATCCATATCTTTTCATAAATCGCAAAATAATAACCTATTGTTTTTTAGGAATCAATTTACTTTTGAATAATTCTTGATAGAGTTAAAATAGCACTTGCTTATCGATTGCAAAACTATCTACCTTCACATGGCGGTGTAGAATATTTGAGGAAGTGAAATTTAACTGCAAAAATTGAAATCAAGCAGGATTTTAAGATATTCTTAGGAAATACAAGGGAAATCAAAATGGTAAAAGTCGATGAACTAAAAACTGCTATTGAAGCGCAGCCAGAAGATGATTATATCCAATTAAGGCAATGGTTTTCCGAGAAGGACTGGCAAAAATGGGATCGCCGGATTGAGAAAGATTCAAAATCAGGGAAATTGGATTTTTTAATAAAAGAGGCTTTAGAGGAAAAAAAGAGCGGCGAACTCAAGGATCTGTAGATGCATCGAACAACAAGTCGCTTTTGGAAATGCTTTGAGAAACTACCTTCGCCTATTCAAAAGTTAGCCAAAGAGAACTTCCAACTTCTCAAAACCAACCCTCGACATCCATCCCTTCATTTCAAAAAAATCGGTGAACTTTGGTCGGCCAGAGTGGGGATCAGCCATAGAGCGCTTTCAGTGGAAGATGGTGAAAATTTCATTTGGGTGTGGATTGGGACTCATGATGAATATGAACGACTGATTAGAGGAAAGAACTAATAGTTACAGAACAAACAAAGGATGTAGTATGAGTTCTTTAGCAACTGAAATTCAAGAACCTCGCGTTCAGAATATTTCTATAAATGACGATACTTTGTCGGTCGAATTGGTTGATGGGCGCACAATTATCACGCCATTGGTTTGGTACCCGCGTCTATGGCATGGCACCTCGAAAGAACGCAACAATTTTGAAATTATCGGAGAAGAGACACTAATCTATTGGCCGGATTTGGATGAATACCTGAGTGTAAGCGGAATTGTTGCTGGCCGAAAATCCGGTGACAGCGCTCAATCCTTAAAACGATGGTTAGAAGAACGAAAACCGGCACTGCAAGTTTAGGAAATCTTTTTAATTCTTAAACCATTAGCCAGCCTGGCATTGACATTTTTTTTAAAGCTATAGCCTGAAATCGTAGAAGATTTCCTAAACTTCTTCACTCTTCGACACTTAAACACCGTAACACTCGAGCACCAAAACACTACCCACTTTCCCGCTTCTTTCGAGATGGTTTGGAACCCACCTGTTTAAACACATGGCGTTTTAATATCCCGAATTCATGTTCAAAATTCGATGTAAAAATATCCTTCCCAAGATTTTCTTCGACTTCATTGATTTGCCAAAACCGGCCTTCGGAGATTTCTGCTTTGTTAGTGTAGAAAGGGCCATCGTCGCGCAGCAGGAAACCGTGTACCAATTCGCTCTCATATTCGTTTTTGTGGACGTAGCGAAACAGCCGCTGGAATTTTGCCATCGAGATACCCAGTTCTTCTTCCGCTTCGCGATTAAGCGCGGTATCAATCGATTCGCCGCTGCTAACATGGCCGCCAACGGCAGTGTCCCAATAACCGGGATAGAGGTCTTTGCTGTCAGCGCGCTTTTGTAAAAACAATTCGCCGTTGGAATTAACGATATGAACATGCACCACCGGGTGCAGCAAATCCGGGTTGCCGTGCACTGCACTGCGCGGGGCTTTCCCAACAACCTTTCCATCCGGTGTTACAATGTCGAACCATTCTTCGTCTTCCATTTGCCGCAGCATTTTTTTACGTAAAAGCCGCGCACGAATAAATTCGACAGCCATCATCACGCCCAACAGAATATAAAGCAACCCGCCGCTGATAAAGGCCCAGGCCTCTTTGCTCATAAAATATGCAGAGTAAAAAATCAAAATCGTGTGGATTAAAAGAAGGTAAAACATCCGGCGCATCATCAACTGCATTTGCTGAATTTGTTCAGCGGAAAATTGGATGCCTTTCATGTAACGGCCGGTCATTTTAATTAAAATCGGGTTGCTTGAAAATGCCGAAACGCCTAACAGGGCGACGAGGATCAGCTCGATTAAACCGGGCTTAAGTTTAAAGAAAATATCATCTTGCAGTAATAGGGAAACGAGACCCAAAGCCACTATCAAACCAACATCGAACAGAATGAATTTGTCGAGGCGCTTTTCGCGATAGTAAATAAAAATCGCCTCGCCAATGCCAAACACGATGGCAACGATCAGTCCCCATGTAAGGCCGAAAAATTCATCTGCGATGATAAATACGAGTAACGGTAGAAATCCGATGGAGAGGTTTTTGAGGAGTGTTTTTCGATCGAGCATATGCGCTGTGTAAATCAAGTTACGAATTGAACGCGGATGACGCGGATAGCACGGATTTACACTGATTTTCCTTTTGTGTTGTATTTTTATCCGTGAAAATTCGTATAATCCGTTTCATCCGTGTGCCATAAAAGCGACATCTTTGCGATAGTTATTTTTCGAACTCTAATCCTTTTCCGGCGGCAGTTTTCCGAATTCTTCGATCAATGTCGTTGCATCCCAGCCTAAATCTTTATCTTTGCCGACATTTTCGATTTCCGATAGCAGCAGTTGCTCCAAATCCTCGATACGCTGTTTTGCACCGTGAATTAGCGCTTTTTGATCGTGGCGTATTTCGGCCAGTTCTCTCAGGTACTGGTCATCGTGTTTGCGAAAGGTTTTAACAGCGCGGTGAGTTTGATACCGTCGATGTCCCATTTTGCACAAGGCGTCTGCTCCCATACGCAATGCGGAGTCGAGGTATTCCCGGTAAATGTCTTTTACGCCGGCATCGAGCAGCTCGTAGGAATCGAACCAGCCGTTGCTGCGAGCAATAATTTCCAAATGCGGAAAGTGCTTTTGGGCGGTTTCGACAATTTCCAGCGTTTTGTCGGGATTATCTACTGCGACAATCAACAATTTCGCTGATCCTGCCCCGGCAGCATGGAGTAAATCATGGCGGGAGGCGTCGCCGTAAAAAACTTTCAACCCCATTTTTCGCAGCAAATCGACGTTATCGGGATCGATATCGAGATAGGTTGCGGTTACGCCATTGGCTTGCAGAAAACGGCCAATGGTACTGCCAACCCGGCCAAACCCGGCGATGATGACGCTGTTTTCCTCATCGATGTCATCGGCTTCTTTTTCTACCGTTTCCGTGGTGCCGAAGCGCGGTTGGAGTAATTTTTCATTCACTAACATCAACAGCGGCGTTAACGCCATGGAAAGCGCAACAACGGCAATTAGGGGATTTGCCAGCGAAGGCTCGATAACGCTGTTTTGAACGGCAAACGAAAATAGCACAAATGCAAATTCCCCGCCCTGCGCCAATCCGAAAGCAAATAGCAGGTTATTATCCAAACCTATTTTGAAGAATTTACCGATGATGAACAGCACCAGGAATTTCAGCGCGATAAGGCCGATCACTAATTCCGTAATCAGCAATGGATTGGCGGCAATTAAATTAAAATCAATCGATGCGCCAACTGCGATGAAAAATAATCCCAGCAGCAGCCCTTTAAACGGCTCGATATCGATTTCCAATTCGTGGCGATATTCGCTCTGCGCAAGAACGACCCCGGCAAGAAAGGTTCCCAATGCCGGGCTAAGACCAACTTTCGTCATCAATAATGCAATGCCAATCACCAGCAGTAATGCCGCGGCGGTGAAAAGCTCCCGCAAGCGCGTTTTGGCAATTAGCCGGAACGCCGGGCTAATCAGAAATTTTCCGGCTAAAACAATCGCCCCAACAACGACGAAAACGGATAGCGTTTGTGCCCAGATTGGCAACCCTTCTACCCAGGTAGTCGCGTGATGCCCACCGGCTTCCGATGCGGAATGTGCGATATCCCCAATTGCCAGCAGCGGCAATATTGCCAGTATGGGAATTACCGCGATGTCTTGAAATAACAGCACGGAAAAAGACCCCTGGCCGCCAGCGGTTTTCATCAATCCTTTTTCGTTCAACGTTTGCAGAACAATTGCTGTGGAAGATAATGCCAGCGTAAGCCCAATTGCCAGTGCCGGCTGCCACTGCAAACCGGCGAAAATGCCAACGATCATTATTAATACAGCCGTTAGCCCGACCTGCCCCCCGCCCATTCCCAAAATCGGGCCGCGCAGTTTCCACAACAGCGCCGGCTGCAATTCCAGGCCGATTAAAAAGAGCATCATTACCACGCCGAATTCGGCAAAGTGCATTACATCCTGGCCTTCTTTGCCAATCAATCCCAATACAAACGGACCAATCACAACACCGGCGATCAAATATCCCAATACCGAACCTAAGCCGATTCTTTTTGCAATCGGCACGGAAACCACTGCTGCCGTTAAATACACAAATGCCTGGTAAAAAAATCCGCCTTCTTCCATAGTTTGCTTTCTTTAAATTTAGGGTGGTTATTCAACTGTTTATTTTTGACAGGATTATCGAGATTGACCGGATTTTCAATCCTATTGATTTATGAGCTATTACTCAAAATAATCGTTTAAATACCGAAGCTTTCGGACTTTATCTAAATTGATTTGATCATCCCGGAACAATGTTAAAAGTTGATGATATTTTTTTTTGTAAGTTATAATTTTATCTTGAGTTATAGAGTGGGTTCCATGCACGACAAACGGCGGGAGATAAATCACTTTGCAGAGAAACATCGTCTGTTCCAGTGGCGCTAATAATTGATTGATAGTAAAGCGGTTATACCCATCTTCGGCATAAGCGATTTTCCGACCACCGGTAGTCATTACGTTGAAAAATTGTTTGCCTTTTAATTCATTTCCATCGCTGCCATAGGCCCAACCATGTTCCAACACCAAATCCTGCCATTCTTTTAAAATTGCCGGGGTGCTGTACCAAAAAAATGGGTGCTGAAAAATGATAATGTCGTGGCCGCTCAGCAACGCTTGCTCTTGTTCGACATCAATATCAAATTCCGGGTAAGCGTGATACAAGTCGTGAAAGGTGATGCCAGCCATATCACGAAGGCCATCAATCAGATGTTTATTTACACGCGATTTTTGTAAAGCAGGATGGGCGAATAGAACCAGTATTTTTTTCACAATAGACCTTAGCTTTTAAATTTCACAGATCAAGTAAATTTAATTCAGTGCTGAATTTATTCTCTTTATAAATTAAATGCAATATTCGGTTTAGGTGAGTTTAGCCTTGATGAATTGCATCAGCAAACGCTTTCAACCGGGAGAGATTTTTTGCGTCTTCAAAAAAATTTCCAATAACGACAAAATCCGCCCCGGCTTTGGCTTTCTGCGCTGCTTCTTCCGGTGTGCGAATGCCCCCGCCGGCAAACAGTGGGATCTCAAGATTTTTGGAAACGAGTTGCACCATTTTTTCCGGAACAGCCATTTTTGCCCCGCTGCCGGCTTCCAGGT
>CAXHHS010000008.1:0-23888 GCA_964015645.1 uncultured bacterium | reverse complement strand
CTTCTTTTACGCTAAAGAGTGTATCCCAAATTGTGCCGTGGCTATCGGCAACCATGCGAGTTCGGTCATTTTCGACATATTCAGTTACCTCTAATTCCGTCACCATCTCCTTTTTACCATTCATCAGGCGAGTCTCACGAAAACGAGTGCCAATGCCCGATTTTTGATCGGTAAGAAATTCTATTTTCACAATCTCTTTAGACGTTTTTGGCAGATTATCGATATCCGCCACAGCTTTAAAGACGACATCAATCGGTGCATTAATGCTGCGAGTTGCGATGATCCTGGTCATGTTGCCTCCTTAATTTAAACGCTTTTGGTTATTCGACTTCATGTTTTTGGGGAATAGAATCCGCCGCCCCGGGGCGAGAAACGCAAATAGCGGCAGCCTTGCATGCAATTTCCAGGCTTTGGTTGATGCCAGTACCACGAATCCGTTCCGCAAGAAAATACCCGATAAACGTATCGCCGGCTGCTGTTGTATCAACTGCACTCGTTTTTTGCGCGGGAGTAAACAGTTTTTGAGATTCATCGGCATACATCACTCCGTTGGAACCCAATGTTAATACAATCGACGCATCCGGAAAGCGAATACGCAGTTGAGACAACATCCGCTCCGGATCGTTTTCGCCACTTAATTCTGCTGCTTCCACCTCATTCACGATAAATTGGCGAACCAGCTCAAGCGGATAATCTTGAACCGCCTTGTTAGCCGGCGCGGGATTGAAAATGATATTCAGATCGCGCCGGGCGGCCTGTTCCATGATTTGTGGTATTGCACTAATTTCATTTTGCAATAGCAAATATTCGCCCGGTTGCGATTTGGCAAGCGCTTCGTTAATATCTTCCGGCATAATGCTTTGGTTTGCGCCGCCGTAGAGAAAAATCGCATTTTCACCATCGCCATTTACCTGGATAATGGCATGACCGGTAGGCCCGTCATCAACTTTAACCGGGGAAGTATCGACGCCGCTTTGTTCCAGCCGCTCTTTTAATTTGATGCCATCAGCTCCAATTTTCCCGGCATGCATTACCGTTGCGCCGGCGTGTGCCAGCGCAATAGATTGGTTCAACCCCTTGCCTCCGCAAAATTGCTGATAATTGCTGCTGGCAAGGGTTTCGCCCGGTCGAACAAAATGATCAACCGTATAAACGTGGTCGATGTTCAAGGAACCGAAGTTGATAATTTTCATTTGCGAATTTCAACAAGCCTTTTAAGGGTTTCGTTTTTTATCAAGATCTCTTATCATTTTGGAAAGCTTTTTCCCTTGCTTCTTTTCTTCAATGCGCAACCGACTATCTCGCTTACCGGCAAGATACCTCAACTCCCGGCGTTGTTTGAGATAATTTTGATACCGTTTCCGATCTAATTTACTGTCTTCTAACGCTTCTAGTACTGCGCAACCCGGTTCCGTTTGATGAAGGCAATCACGAAATTTACAGTCTTCTGCAAATGCTTCAATATCCTCAAAGGATGATTGTAACACTGTTTCATCAGCCCAAAGCTGTAGCTCGCGCATACCAGGATTATCAATAATCGCGCCGCCGGAAGGCAGGAAAAAAAGCTCTCGGAAGGTGGTCGTATGCCGTCCCTCGCCCTCTTTGGCATGAACAGCTTGCACAACCTGCTGCTCTCTATTTAATAATTGATTGATCAATGTGGATTTACCCACACCGGAAGAACCTAACAAGACAACGGTTTCTTTTTGAGACAGATATTGTTTCAAAATATCAACCCCCGTTCCTGCTGCCGCGCTAATCGGATGCACCGGTATACCAAAGGCAACCGACTCTACGTCTTCGATCCGCTTTTCAACATCCGGGCAAACATCGGTTTTATTGAGGATAACGACCGGGGTTGCCCCGCTATCCCAAATTAATGTAATATAGCGTTCGATTCGCCGTAAATTAAATTCTCCATCGAGTCCCACCACCAGGAATGCCGTGTCGATATTGGCAGCGATAATCTGTTCAACCGTATGATGTTCGCCGGGGACTTTACGGGAGAAATGGCTTTTTCGCGGGAGGATGGCTTGTATGGTAGCTTTTTCTTCCGCCGGATGTGGTTTTATAGCCACCCAATCACCGACTACCGGGCGGTCAGCCCTTCCAACAGTATCGCGAAGGAATTTGCCGGCGAGTTCTGCTTTTAATTCACCTGTTTCATTAAATATGGTCAATAGGTTTCTCTGGACACATGTAACCCTGGCGGGTATTAAATTCTGATCTGTATAATTTTCGAAATATTGAAAAAAGAAATGATTCCAACCTAAATCGTAAAGGTTCATTTTTAGGATTCCCCTGTTTTAAAATTTTGTATTTTTACAGAGGCATCCTCGAAAAGGAGAGCGGGCGCATAATTGATTATAAAAATGCTGGTTCGCAATGCGCGGATGCACTACAAAGCGCATTCGCAATCGTTTAAATCCGATTGTAGGATAAACCCCGCGGCTTAATCACGCCCGGCGGAGCATTTTTGATATTTATTTCGATTACGCTAATTTTTTACAATCAATTATGCGCCCGAATTACCTCTGTAACTCAAAGAAAAATAGGCTCTTCACAAAATCTACTACAACGACTGACATTAAAACTTCTCCTTCTATTTGAAATGAATTCGAGTATTTCCTCTTACAAAATTTCACAAAACTTAATATACTTTTACCGGATTTGCAATTATATATTTTCACTTTACCGGATTTGAAGAATATTATAAACTGAAAACTGCTTTGAGATTGGCTGAAGAGAAATATTCTAACGAATTTTGAAGTGAGTTGGTAATTGGCAAATTTTTATCATTTTAAAATTTGATTTTTTAACTATATATCCCGTAAATTGAGAGACGATACCATAAAATAAACAGTTGGAGATTTTATATGAAAACCATTCCCAAATCCAAATTTTTACTGATTACAATATTCCTCTCCTTCCTTCTTTCCTGTGCGGAAGAAAAAAAGATACCTGAATTGCTGCGGCCAGTACGATATGAAAAAGTGTTTTCAACCGGTGGCGACCGCTGGCGGCAATTTTCCGGCGTGGCCCAGGCAGGTTTGGAATCGAAATTAAGTTTTAAAGTTGCCGGAACCATTCAACGGGTAAATGTAAAAGTAGGTGATCGTATTAGAGCCGGGCAATTGATTGCGGAATTAGACCCCGGCGATTTCAATCTCCAGGTGCAGCAAGGCCAGGCATCTTTAGAAAGCGCCAAAGCGCAAGAGAGAAAAGCCAAATCGGATTACGACCGCGTGCGGCAACTCTACGAAAACCGTAACGCCTCGCGCAATGATTTGGATGCCACCCGCGCTGCATTCGAATCTGCCAGTGCCCAGGTAACGGCCCAGGAAAAACAATTAGCCTTAGCTCGCTCGCAATTAAGCTACACCCGTTTGACCGCACCGGTTGATGGTGCAATTGCCGCCGTGGAAATTGAAGTAAATGAAAACGTCAATGCCGGGCAGACGATTGTTCAACTAAGCTCCGGTACGAACATCGAAGTGCAAGTTGCCATCCCGGAAATCCTCATTTCCCAGGTGCGAGATGGGGATGAAGTTAAGGTCACGTTTGATGCCTTACCCGGCACCTCCTTCCCCGGGCGTGTAACCGAAGTTGGCGTCGCCTCTACCGGGTTTGCGACCACTTACCCGGTAAAAGTTCGCCTGGATGGCAGCCGGGTTAAAGATCTTCGCCCCGGCATGGCAGCGGAGGTCGCTTTTCAATTTGGCCACGAAGGAACCCGCGAACGAATGATCGTTCCTGCAATATCGGTCGGGGAAGACCGGAACGGCCGGTTTGTATTTACCATTGCCCCATCTAATGAAGAAGACGGCATTGGCATTGTACACCGCCATGCTGTTTCAATCGGTGATTTGAATAACGCCGGAATCGAGATTCTTGATGGCATTGAGGACGGCAGCCTGGTGATTACCGCTGGCGTTAGTAAACTTTCGGATGGGCAGCGGGTGAAGTTTGAAAAACAGTAATAATGTATTCGAATGTTCAGGTGTTTAGATGTTTAATATACGCTCGAGCACTTGAATACATCACATAACAGTTGAGATAATTTACACTATTTGATAGAGGTATTTGCATGAACATTACCAAGTTCGCGATTGAAAAAAAACGTATTACCGGCGTCGCATTATTTTTGATTGTGGCTTCCGGGCTACTTACGTATAACAACATGCCCCGGGCGGAAGACCCCGGGTTTATTATTCGCACAGCAATTGTGATCACTTATTTTCCTGGCGCCAGCCCGGAGCGCGTAGAGCAGTTGGTGACCGATAAATTGGAAAAAGTAATCCAGGAAATGCCGGAAATCGATTTTATCACCAGCCAGTCCAAACCCGGCGTATCTTTGGTTTATGTCAATATCAAAGAAAGTTACAAAACCATGCGCCCAATTTGGGATAGCCTGCGCCGCAAAGTCGATAGCGCTATCGGCCAACTTCCCTCTGGTATTCGCGGCCCATTTGTGAATGACGAATTTGGTGATGTTTTCGGCTCTATGGTCGCCGTTACCGGTGAAGGCTACACCTATGCGGAGCTAAAAGAAATCGCCGACGATTGCCGGAATGAGCTATTGCTAATTGAAGAGGTCGCTAAAGTTGAAATTACCGGGGAGCAGGAAGAGCGTGTTTTTGTTGAATTTAATAATGCGCGTCTGTCAGAATTAGGCATTTCTCCCGGCCAACTCAAGAACATTTTGGATTCCCGGAATATTATTTTTCCCGGCGGCGAAGTGTTTACAAAGGATGAGCAGATTTCCCTGGAACCGAGCGGTAATTTCGAATCCGTGGAAGAATTGCGGCGAACGGTCATCAAGCTGCCGAATAGCGAAGATGTTGTCTTCCTCGGCGATATTGCGTTCATTCATCGCAGCTACGTGGACCCCTCAGTGATGAAAACTACTTTCAACGGAAACCCTGCGTTGGTGCTGGCAGTTAGCCTGCGGGAAGGCGGCAACATCATTAACCTGGGAGATGCGATTCAGGAAAAGCTGGAGCGTTTTCAATCGGTATATCCCATCGGCGTCGATTTCAATATCATCTACTTTCAACCCCGGTTTGTCAACCAAAAAATCGACGAATTCGTTTCCAGCCTTTTGCAGGCAGTTACAATTGTGATTGTGGTAATGCTCATTTTCCTGGGGGTTCGTACCGGCCTGGTCATCGCCAGTTTAATCCCGATGGCGATGGTAATGGCGTTGATGATGATGGGCTTCTTCGACATCGGCCTCGACCAAATGTCACTCGCAGCACTAATTATTGCCCTGGGGATGCTGGTGGATAACGCAATTGTGATGTCGGAATCTATTATGGTGATGATCCAGGAAGGCAAATCGCCGGTGCAAGCCGCTATTGATTCTGCAAGTGAATTACGCATTCCGCTGCTCACCTCTTCCTTAACAACTGCTGCCGCCTTTCTCCCAATTTACCTCGCAGAATCAACTACCGGCGAATACACCGCCCCCATTTTTGAAGTGGTTACAATTACACTGCTATGCTCCTGGATTTTGGCACTTACAATGACGCCATTATTTTGCGTGCTATTTCTGAAAGTCAAAAAAAAGGAATCCACCGAATCTTTTAACAGTAAATTTTACACCAGCTACCGAAATGTTTTGCTGGCTGCTTTACGCCACCCGGTAATTTCCATTATCATCATTTTAGCGATTTTTTTTGCGGCATTACAATTAAATAGTGTAATTCCAAATATCTTTTTCCCGCCAAACGACAAACCGGTAATGTATGCCGAATTCCGCCTGCCGGTGGGAACACCACTGACGAAAACCGAAACGATGGTGCATCAAATCGAACGATTTATCCTGGAAGACATGATGGCAGAATATGATTCGAACGCCGAAGTTACCAAAGATGGTATTATCGATTTTACGTCGTTTATCGGCGCCGGTGCACCTCGATTTTACCTCTCGTTAAATGCCGAACAACAAAGCCCGGAATACGCCTATCTTCTGTTTAACGTAACCGACCGTTGGGAGATGGATGGCAATTTTATTCCAACATTAGAAAATTTTTGTCGCCAAAATTACCCCGATCTCGATTACACCATTGCTCCACTATTACTCGGCCCGCCGGTAACTGCCCCGGTGCAAGTGCGGGTTTCCGGCAAGGATACTGACCAGGTATTTGAAATAGCAGATGTTGTAAAAGCGAAAATTGCGGAATTATCCGGCACCACCAATATTCGCGATGATTGGGGGTCGCGAACTAAAAAACTGTTTGTGGAAATTAACCAGCCCCGTGCCCAGCGTGCCGGGCTTACCAGCGAGGATATTGCCATTTCGCTGCAAAGTATTCTCAGCGGCATCACCACCACGGATTATCGGGAAGAAGATGAGGTGATTCCGGTTGTTCTGCGCTCGGTCGCTGCGGATCGAAAGGACATTGGCAAATTAGAAAGCCACAATATTTACGTACAAGCAACCGGAAGAGCCGTTCCCCTTAAACAGGTAGCGGATGTGGAAGTGTTATTTCAACCCTCAAAAATTTACCGGCGCGACCGGCTAAAAAATATGACGGTTAGCGCCAACATCCTCCCCGGTTTTAATGCCATCGCAATTTCCGAAAACCTGGATGCATGGCTCCAGGAAGAGAGCAAAAGCTGGCCAATTGGCTACAAATACGAACTTGGCGGAGAAATTGAATCTTCCGGGGAGGCTAATGCCTCTATCGGTGCAAAACTGCCAATCGCACTGCTGGCAATTATCCTTTTGTTAGTCGGGCAATTCGATTCCATCCGCCGCCCCGCGATTATTTTAATGACGATTCCACTGGGGTTAATCGGTGTTTTTATTGGACTTGCGATTACGCAAGAACCGCTGGGATTTATGGCATTTTTGGGAGTAATTTCGCTTGCCGGAATTGTGATTAATAATGCGATTGTATTGATTGACCGGATTAAAATCGAGATCGAGGAAAATGGATTCGAACCGGCCAGGGCGATTGTGGAAGCCTGCCAGCGCCGTTTGCGCCCTATTTTGCTAACCACAACCACCACCGTTGGCGGTCTAATGCCCTTGTGGTTGGGCGGCGGCGCAATGTTTTCCGCCATGGCCGTTGCCATCCTCTTCGGCCTTATTTTTGCCACCATGCTCACATTGGGTTTCGTACCGATTATGTACGCAATATTTTTTCGGGTGAAGTTTAAGGCGTTTAAGTATTAAATCATCCGGGTTGGTTTTTCGGTGCTTTTTGCTCTAAAATAATTTTGGTAGATATTTTCTATGTTCAATTTAAGAGGCAGTAAGCAATAAGCAGTAGACCAAATTGCTTATTGCCTACTCGCCTACTGCCTACTCGAAAATAACATCAATCCACCCATTCTGCTAAAAACACATTCGTGTCGCCACGTTTTTTGTTGAAGCGGTTGGAGCCAAAAACAAGGTATTTGCCGTCGCGGGTAAACATGGGAAAACCGTCGAAGGTTTCGTTAAAGGTAATTTGTTCCAGTCCGCTGCCATCGACGTTGATCATATAAAGATCGAAATCACGCCCGGATTGGCTATTGATATTGGATGAGAAAATAATTCGTTTGCCATCCGGATGAAAATAGGGCGCAAAACTGGCTTTCCCGGAATTGGTTACCTGGCGAATATCGCTGCCATCGGAATTCATTACATAGATTTCCAACGCGGTAGGGCGAACGTATCCCAATTTGACCAAATCCTCGTAATCCTTTTTTTCCTCCGCAGTATTTGCACGGCTGGCGCGGAAAACGATTTGACGGCCATCCGGCGAAAAAAACGGGCCGCCGTCATATCCAATTGCGTTTGTTAAACGGATTTGATTGCTGCCGTCGATATCCATGATATAGATTTCAGGATCGCCGTCGCGCATGGAGGTGAAAACAATTTTATCACCCAGGGGAGAAACGACCGCTTCCGCATCATAGCCCGGTGTATCGGTCAATTGCTTGACGATATTGCCATCCAAATCCGCTGCGAAAATATCATAGCTTTCATAAAGCTGCCAGACGTAACCTTTGGAGCGATCCGGCGGCGGCGGACAGTTTTCATCCGCCAGGTGGGTGGAGGCATAAATAATTTTATCGCCTTCCGGCAAAAAGAAAGAGCAAGTTGTGCGGCCTTTGCCGGTGGAAACTAGCTTTTTATCGCTGCCATCAATATTCATGGTAAAGATCTGGTCACACTGCCATTCGCCGAACTTCGCCTGGTAGACCAGTTTTTGTTCATCAAAAGCAAAATATGCCTCGGCATTTTCGCCATCATCCGTCAGCATTTTGATGCTGCCGAAGTGTTTTTCGCCGGGCATCGCGTAATTAAGGGTTTCCGGTTTTTCGCTTTCCGCTTCCGAATTTGAGTCGCTTTCACCGGCACACCCGTTTAATAGCGGAAAGGCGCTCATCAAAATGAGTATTAAAAAGAAATGGTTCTTTTTCATTTTTACGGCCTCCATAAAGTTGGGATAAGTTTTTTCGATTAGGAGGATAGGATTATTGTTCAAATCCAATAAATTACAAGGGTGGTTTCTTGAAAGCCTGCTATTCGTATAAATCTCGATGTGTTCCCGCACGAACAAGATGAAGAATATTATCTTCAATTTTGTAAATCACTCGCCAGTCTGCTGCTACTTCAAAAGAGCGAAATCCTTCCCACTCGCCACGCAGTGCTTTATCGCCAGGCACACTTTCTCCATCCGCAAGTTGGTTAACCAGCCTATTGAGGTTACTCAGAGACTTTTTTCTTTTTACTATGACGACGAGATCGTTTCGAAACTCGTTCCGCACTCGAATCCGGTACTTCTTGTTTTGCTTCAGCCTCAACTTTTTCAAGATAAGCTCCAAAATCTTCAACATCTTCGAATTCATCGGTGCTATTTAAAACAGATTGCATAGCCTTTATCGTTTTGTTATTGGGTGCCATCAGCCACGATGGAAACTCGCCGGCTTGGATTATGGTATGCACGTAGATTCGAAGGGCGGTAGCAACATCAAGACCGGCTTCTTCCACAATGCTGACAAACTTCTTTTTCTCTTCTTCTCTAAGCCTAACTTGAATCAAGCCCATAAAAAAAACTCCTGTGCTTTTTAAAACGCTGCTGTAAAGTAATATTCACAAAACAAAATGTATGTAATTTGCATTTTAAAGGCAAGTTTGCTTATTTTTACAAAATGCTCAAATGATTGGGATTTAACTGTCATTTTGGAAACATTATTATTGTAGACAGAACCGGTACAATTATAAAATCCATATGGATTTTGTCATTGTAGTGCACTAAATTAATAAGTTTTTGATCAGTTTATGGTTGAACGAAAAAGATGACGAATATAGAAACGAATAAAGAGGAGTAAAAAATGGCAAATCCCAAGCGAAAAATCGTTAACAAGAAAGTGACGCCGCGAATGTTCTCACCGGAATTGATCGAGATGCTTTCCCACGTGCACCCGGTAACACCCATGGTAATTTACTTGCCGATTATCGGTTATCTAATGTATATCGCAACCCAATTCGAAACGCTAACAGCAACCTCAATTACGCTGTTGTTTTTGGGCGGTATTTTATTCTGGACTTTTATTGAGTATGTGATCCACCGTTATGTATTTCATTATGAGCCAAAGACTTACATTGGCAAACAAATTCACTTTTTGTCACATGGTGTGCACCACGACTATCCGCGCGACCCCAAGCGATTGGTGATGCCCCCGGTGGTTAGCATTCCCCTGGCAGTGTTTTTTTACGTGCTGTTCTACTTTACCCTGGGCGAAGCGGTTACCGCACCGTTTTTTTCCGGGTTCGTGTTCGGGTATGTTTGCTATGATATGATCCATTATGCAACACACCATTTTTCCCTGCGGGATAACAAACTTTTTTTGTGGCTTAAACAGTATCACCTGCGCCACCATTACCAGGATGAGCATTATGGTTACGGCGTCAGTTCTCCCCTGTGGGATGTTGTTCTGCGAACCACACCGCCCAAAATTGAGGATAAGGAAAAAAGAGGGAAAAAGTTGGAAGTGAGTGGTTGATCTTTTTACTACGACTTTATAGACTGTTTAAAATCGCCACAAAGTCACGAAGCCACAAAGATTCACAAATCAATTCTATGCTTTCAAAATCATTTTCAATTGTTAATGAAACTTCGTGGCTTTGTGGCGATATAGGTGGTTAGATTTACTCATGCCGCAAAGAATTAACCGGATTCGCAAGCCCCGCCTTGATTGATTGAAAACTGACAGTTACAATCGCAATCACAAAAGCTGCCAACGCCGCAACCAAAAATGTTTGCAGCCCGATATCTGCACGAAAAGCAAACCCTTCCAACCAGCGCTTCATAATCCAATAAGCGATTGGCCAGGCAATGATATTTGCGATAAACACCAGCTTGACAAAATCCTTCGATAATAACATTGTAATATTAAAAACTGAAGCGCCCAATACCTTGCGTACCCCGATTTCTTTGGTGCGCTGTGAGGTGGTATAAGAGGACAACCCCAATAGCCCCAGGCAGGAGATAAAAATTGCAATGCCAGCACAATAGCGAAAAATCTCGCTGAGCTTCTGGTCTGCGAGGTGAAGCTTATAAAAATTCTCATCAATAAAAACGATGCTTATCGGAAAACGGTTATCAAACTCTTTCCATTTGGATTTTATGAAATCCAATGTTTCTGAGAGGTTTTCGCCTTTTAATCGCAGATATAGTTTTCCGCCTTCGCGTTCCGGTAGTAGCATTACAATTGGCTCATAATCCCGGTGCAACGAGTTGATGTGAATATCATCCACAACGCCGATAACGTATACATCTTCCTCTGAGCCGGCAAATCGCACGCGTTTTCCCACCGGATCCTGCCAGCCATATTTGCGAACCGCTGCCTGGTTAATCATCACGGATTGTTCGGGATCGCTTTTCATCAGTTTGTTGAAATTGCGGCCGGCGGTAATCTGCATCTCCATCAAATCCAAAAAATCATGATCAAACTGCATAAATTGAAACGGATGCTCCTCCATCTCGCCTTCGGAAATTTCGATTTGCATTGCGGTGTGGTTTAAATCTTTTCCGGGAATATCATAAGATGTTGCCGCTTTCAAAATATTGGGATGCTGCAAAAGGGTTTCTTTTATTGCCGGAAGATTTTTTTCTACCAGGGAGTCTTTAAGTGTAATCGCTAAAACATTGTTTTTATTAAACCCCAGGTCTTTGGTTTTCGCGTACTCCAATTGGTCATTTACAACTCCGGTGCTAATGATAATAATGATAGAGATTGCAAATTGAGCGACGACTAAAATTTTTCGCAACAGTGAAGATCCGCTACCGGTGATCTTACCTTTAATAACACTAATCGGCTGTAACGAAGAAAGGTAAACTGCCGGATAGGCCCCCGCAACAGCGCTGACAAAGATTGTTATTAGCAAAATACCCAACAATAAAATAGGATTATCAAAGAGATTAAAATGTAATGCTTTTCCGGCAATCGTGTTAAATGTCGGCAGAAATAGGACAACCAGCACCAGTGCCACTAGCAAAGAAACCAACGTTAGTATTAACGATTCTCCAAAGAATTGTTTTATCAATTGTTCTTTGTTTGAACCCAGGACTTTTCGTACGCCAATTTCTTCTGCGCGACTGGCAGAACGCGCTGTTGCCAAATTCATATAGTTGATAGAAGCAATAAGCAGAATGAAAATACCCACTGCTGCAAATACATAAATATAAATCATATTGCCATTTTCCGCCACTTCCCACTGTAAACGGGAATGTAAATGAATATCCGTTAGCGGCTGCATTAGTAAATTGAATTTGCCGTTAATTCTTTGGAATGTTTCCGCCATATATTTTTCATAGAATGCCGGCCACTTTTCCAAAAACGCTGATGGGTTCGGTTGTCCTGAAAATAAACCATAGGTAAAAATGTGCCTGCCAAGCCAGGTTTGCATATCACGTTCGGTGTGATATGTCATCCAGGAGAGCATTACCTCGAATTGAAGATGAGAGGTTTCCGGTACATTTTCAATAACCCCGGTAATCCGGAAATATTCATTATTATCGAGAACGATTTCCTGGTCGATGGGGTCGTCTTCACCGAAAATCTTTTCGGCAATTCTTTTCGTGATAACAGCAGTATTCGGTTGGGCTAATGCTGTTTTTGAATTACCGCGTATAAATCGGTAAGTAAAAATATCAAAAAAAGTAGAATCGGCGGCAAACACTAGATCTTCTTCCAACAACCGCTCCGGTTCTGTTTTATTGCGAATCAAAACCAAATTTCCGGTATAGCGATTGTGTTTTACAACTCGCACTGCGTTTTCAATTTCCGGGTAATCCTGTTTTAGCGTAGGTCCGATTGGACGGGGAACATTGGCGTAACGGTCAACCCGGTCGCCAATGATATATTCGGCATTTAGGCGATATATACGATCAGCGTTTTCATGGTAGCGGTCGTAGGCAAGCTCGTGTTGCAGATAGAGCAAAATTAAAATACCACAGGCAATCCCTAAAGAAAGCCCCATTATATTGATTAGCGTAAAAAAAATATTTCGAAAAAGATTGCGGTAAGCGACCTTTAGAAAATTCCTTAACATTTGTGACCCCCAATGATTAAATAATTCAGCGATATGTATAAACGTCCGGTTTGGAATTGAATATCCTTATAATGAGGCTTTACGGTTTACAAATTAACCGCGAAGGAAAATCTGGTCTGTCACCTATGATTTTTCCTATACACAAAATAGAAGAATTAGTTCCGTTTGAATTTAATCGACTTTAAAGATAGAATTAGGAGAGAAAGTTTATTACGAAATAAAAGGTATTTCGAAATGAGAGATAGAACCAGCCTTTGAAAGGTTTAGCCCTTTTCAAAGGCTGATTCCCCGGTTTGCTTTTTATTACGCAAATCGCGTTTTGAGATGCCTTTTATTTGAGTTTGGCAGCGAATCTTTACAGTGTTTGAATTTTGAAGCTTGTAGTTGCGGATCGAATACAACCGTTTCATCCCGGTTTTTCGATCTGATTTTAATTTTCTGTTTGATTTTGATCTTCAACTTCATGATACAATCCCTCCCTTTATGTTCCTGGTAATTATTGGCGTTAAACACCAGATATTAGAGAGCGGGCAAACGCCTAAAAAATCTCAACTTAAATCAAATATCTAATGGAAGCTCGAATTTCTCGAATTTACGGTAATCTATTCCGGTGCATCCGCGGTGATATGCCCTAATGCAAAATAATTCTTCCGAATTTCGAACATGATGTTGCTTTCAAAGGTTTTTCCGGCGGTTAGCGGTTTTTTAGGTAGGTCTTCGACAAAGCGAATATTGTTGGATTTGGGGTAGAGATTTTGAATTTCACTCTTTAGGGAGGACTGCCAATTTTTCCCGGGTTCAAGTTTAAATTGTTTGTTTTTGCCATTTGGCAGCAATACATGGATTTGTAATTTTTTTGATTTCATAGCTCGACTCCACAAAAAGTGAACATAAATACAGCTCAAAATTAATTTTTCGCCACTAATTTGTCAAGATGTTTTTCAAAAACTAGTGTATTTATGTTTTCTTGTTTTTGATGGATAACGACCTAAGATCAATGAGGATTAAGTATTAAAATGAATTCTTAATGACAGCGTGGTTAGGGTAACGGCCTTATTTTCGCTGCATCTTCCGGATACAGCTTGCTCCACAAGTTATGATTCGGATAGTTACATTTTAAATAATGTTCCTGGGCAATTTTCTGATAGGTATCGTTTAATTCCTGCCAGCTTTCGGGAGCCAGGCAATACACATTATTGTGGGTCAAAGAATCGAGGTAGGTGCCGGTAATCGCATTGACCTGTAATTTAAAGTGATTCAGAGGGAAATCGGGATCAGAGGCAATGTTGTTAGGCTTATTTTGAACAGGTTTAATGTTTGGCGCAATCCAGAATCTCCCGGTGCTATCATTACTCCAGGTAAAAATTCTGGTCATATCGTCGTTATAGATTGCACCTTTTACTTCGTAATTTCCATTTTTAAAATTGTTATGTTGAAAAGGCGTACCAAGCTGGCGGCTGGTTTTGGCTTCCCAAAGACGTCCTGTATTGTCATCACCCCAGGTAAAAACGCGTCTGCCGGAAGTATCGAAACCGGCGCCAAAAATACCGGCATCGCTGCCGGAGGGGCCAGAGCCGTGCTGCAGTGCGAAGCCAAGCTGTTCGCCGGTTTGGGCATCCCAAAGCCGGGCGGAATTATCAAAGCTCCAGGTGAGGATACGAGTTTCGTAGGGATTAAAAGCAGCGCCAAATACCCAACCTTCATGCTGTAACGGCGGAAACATTTCTTTCCCGGTTTTGAGGTGCCACACTCGGGAAACGTTATCGCGCCCCCAACTTAAAATTCGATCTTCATTCCGGCTAAAAATTGCACCGAGAACACTTCCGTTATGGCGCATTTCAAATCTCCGGGGTTTGCCAGTTTTTACATCCCGGAGTTGAATGGAACCATCGCTACACCAGGTTAGCAATTGGCTTTCATCAGAATTTAAAATCGCACCGTTTACTTCGGCAGGATGGAACATCGTTCGGCCAATTTTCTCACCAGTATCGGGATTCCAGGCAGATGCCGTGCTATCGTCGCTCCAGGATATAAGGCGAGAATCGTCATTAAAAAATAGTACGCCATTAATCCAGCCATCATGCCCGGCGGTTTTACCAATTTTCTGGCCGCTCTCCAAATCCCAAACACGAATTGAGAAATCTTCCCCCCAAGTTGCAAGGCGATTTTCTTCCTGATTTAAAGCAGTACCGGTAATACTCGAACCATGTTTGAGCGCATTTTTAAGCGGGCGGCCGGTTTTGGCATCCCAAATTTGAACGCTTCCATCCGCGCTCCAAGTAATGATATTCGATTCGCTTTCGATAAAATCGGCACCGTATACAGGGCCATTATGGCGTATCGAATTTATTAAAAGCTGGCCGTTGCGAGCATCCCAAATTTTAGCGGTATGGTCGTCGCTCCAGGTTAATATACGAGTTTGGTTTTTGTTGAATTTAGCGCCCAAAATTTCACCATCATGGCGAATTATATAGGCAAGCCGGGAAACCGGTTGGTATTTTTCGAATTCGCTAAAGAGTTCCTTGCGTAATTCTTCCTGGGGTTGTAAGGAAATTGCGTGTGCTAACAATTGCAATGATTTCAGCAAATCGTTTTCCTGAACAGAAATTTTACTTTGCTCCCAAAATCCTTTGGCTAATTTGGTTCTGGCAATACGGTCGGTTTCGACTCGCTGCCACAAAATGGTTACAAAAAGCACAATAAAGGCTAAAAGTATACCATTCAAAATTGCTGCCATCTTTCGGCGATTTTGAACATGCTGCCGGCGTTTTTCCTCCAGTGCTATTTCGCTGCGATTTATTTCAAAAAGGCAACTTAATAAAGTATACCAGGCTAAAGCGTAGTTGCCGTTTTCCAAATCATTTTTGCGAATATCAAACCCATCATAACGCGCGATTAGCCCAATATCTCTCACTTCACAAAGCGCCGGGGGAAAATCCTGAATGTTATCCGGTTCAATATCAAATCCGCTATTCGGATTGCTATTTACAACAACCGGAATTATATTGTTCACATTGCTTCTTGCAGCAAAGTGGCGAATCCGCTCATTTACGACATCATTGGTTTTGGAGTTAGGAGAACAAATAACGATCAGCTTATGGGAGCTTTCGAGATTTTGATAGATAAGTTCAGCATACTCGGTTTCATTAAGGTCCGGCGTATCTCGAAAGACATTTAGGGAGGTGTTCTTAATACCCAGGTTTTTAACCGGTTTATACCGTTTTAGTGCTTTTTCCAGGCGGATTGCAAAATCTTTGTCGTCATCACTATAGCAAATAAATGCTTTATTGCGATACGCCTGATCTTCAACAGCAACTTTCATATTCGCCTTTTCCTCACTTGATCATCCATAATCTTTTTGTAAGTAAGGCGGGATTGAACATTTTAAAGTGATCAATTAAACAGGAGGAAATCTAAAATTTTTTTTAGCGGGCGAGTTTTTATTGCCTGTCAGCAATGCATCAGGTGACATCATTTACGATTGGAATACCCGGCGAAACAGGTATAAAAAAGGCGCCTTTTGGCGCCTTTTTTATTAACACAAATACGTATTATTGCCGAAAAATATGACCGATATTTATTGATTACTTCCCATCAGTGCTTTGCGCTTCATCGTTGTTTTACCTTGATTTATAACGGTAGTACCATCGGGAGCGAAGCCTTTGAAATTCATTACCATTTCATCATCGTTTACTTTTTCGAGTGTGCGTTTGAAGGTGCCCATGGTACCTTCCCAATTTCCGGTGGAAATATTGCCTTCGCGTGTGCCGCTGCCTTCGGAAATCGCTCGGTAATTGTCAAACCAAAAATCTTTGGATTTTCCGGTTTGCGGATCGAAGGTCATAATCCCCATGCCTTTATAAAGATGGTCTTTCATTCCTTCGATTTGTTCGGCGGTCATTCCCATTTGCTGGAGGGCCTCGGTATTTAATTCCACAACTTTGCTGGTGTAGTGCACAATCATAAAATGATTATCCAGCACAAATTCGCACTTCATCCAATCTTGCATTTTGCCGATAGTGGATTCGGTTTCGCCTTCCCATTCGCCAGCCATCCAGGCATACCAGGCATCATCGGAAAGCGCTGTGGGCATACTATATTCTTCGCCTTCACTCGCTTCTTTATCCTGGGCAAATAATGGATTTAAAAGGATCATCATTGATAACCCTAAAATCAGTAAACATTGCTTCATAATACCATCTCCTATTTAGTTTAACATAAGAACCAGCGAATATTAGAGAATTAATTTGCTCGATGCAAGAAAGGAAAGAGTAACTATATGCCCCGTTCGGAAGTGGCTTTACCATAGGCTAAAGGCTGTAGGATACAAACTTTCAAAAGAGACCATACAAAATTTATTTTGGCTTACCGAATGCTTTCGATACTTCGCTCCTTGTTTGTGCCCACAGCCTAAACCGCTACAGCCTATTAACCTGAGTCATTATTTTCTCCTATTCCCCAATCAAAATAAACGGCGCCCAATAAAATGGATTGGCATAGGTCGAATTACCGTTTATTAGCGCACGCTGTGCAGCTTGCAGGGCTTCTGCTTTACTTTTGCCATCAAGCAAATTACGGTAAAAATATTGCATCAGTTTTTTGGTACTCGTATCGCTCACTTTCCATAAAGAGACCAGGAGATTTTTTGCCCCGGCATAAAAAAAAGCGCGGGAAAAGCCGATCAACCCTTCACCGCTTACCAGTTTTCCCTGCCCGGTTTCGCAAGCGCTCAATACTACCAAATCCGTATTGAAGTGCAAATTATATATTTCGCTAACATGCAGCACGCCGTCTTCTGCTGAAGTGCTGTCGCGCGCTAAAACAAGCCCGGATAGCGCGGGTACATTCGAGTTGATAAATGCGTGGGTAGCGAAATGAAGATGGCGGGAGGAATTTAGCAAGCCGGATTTCACTAACAATTCCGTTGCATCCTGTCCCAAATACACCCCTGGCTCCGATCCCCATAGCCGGTTGTACCAGCGCTTAAAAAAGCCATCGTTTTTTTTAAACAATGCCCGGATACTTAAAACTTCTTCCCGGCTGGCAGGCAGTGAAGATACATTCGGTATCTCAGCGACGGCTGTGGAGTTGCTATTTGTCGAGGCATCTTTTTCGCGGATTGAAGTGTTTTTATTAGGAAAAAATACCGGTGCAATCCCCAAATATTCATGTTCCGGTGGCTCACCAATTTTGTCGCCGATTTGAGTCCATAGTTTTGCGGAATACGCATGGCTGAGGATATAAGTGTTTATCAAATATGGTAAATTGCGGTCATCTCTGCCGTTATAATTTTCACCCACCGCTTCTGTCAATAAAACCGCGAAGGGAAGATAATGAAGATAGCCATCCGCTACAATAACCAACTTGGTGGCTTCAATTTTCGCCAAAACCGGCGCTAACAGTAGTTGAAAAAAATGAGAAGCAAGCTCCGGGTATTGCCTGACGTTTTTACTCTGTTGAACGATCATGCTGATGGGAAAAGAATTTACCTGCGCCTCCAATTCAAAATCCCTCGGAAGTACATTGACCAGGAAATCGTTTTTTGTAATTGCAAATGTGTAGATTGTACTATCCCCCAGGAAATACTCGATGAAGGCGGTTTGGTTATCCAATTTCTGTTGTACATCCGCAACAGCAATCGCCTCGTTGTGATATTTCAATTCGTAATATTTAGGATAATTTGCCTCTAATGTTTTGATTAGATGATTAAATTTCTGCCGAGCTGCGAAATGTTTATCCCGGAAGAATTGGATGCGATCAGCTTCTGCTCGCTGGCCCTTTTCCCTTTCGATTAAAATTTGATTTTCGTAAAACGCAAGGTTTATTCGCAACTCATTTTCCCGGTTTAAGATACTATCCGGAATGCCGGCAAATTGTTTGGCCTTTGTATCTGCGAGCGCGCCTTGTAACACGGCAAATTTACTCTTTTCGGCAGCCGCAAATGCTTGCTCCCGGTAGCTTTTTTCCCCGGTAATATCGAAAAGTTTTAAGGTGGTGCGGATGGCATTTTCATAAATTTCCAATGCTTTTTCGCCAACCTGCAATTTGGATGCTTCGGTTATATATTCGCTGCGAATTTGGTCTAATAAACTGAGTATAAGCTGGTTTGTAGAAACAGCAGTTTGAATATATTTAACCCTGTTTTTATTAGGGTTAGCATTAAATATTTTTTCAAATTCTACCGCTTTTAATTTTAAAACGGAAAGCAATTCTATTTTAGAAGAAATATTCTCCAAAAGCGGATTGCTATAAACATCGTTATTATCAAAATCCGCCACTAATGCCATAATTGCATTTTGATAGAATTCCAGTGCCCGTTGCGAATTGCCTTGCCGGGAATACATCTCGCCGAGGTTACGATAACTTTCAGCAACATCCGGGTGGGCATTGCCAAAGGTTTGCAGGCGAATCGTTAGCGATTTATTGTATTCCTCCGCTGCCCGCCCGTAATCACCTTTTTCAACATAAGCGAGGCCAATGTTGTTATAGATGATGGCAACTTCCGGGTGAGCATTTCCCAGGCCCTTTTGGCGTATCGCTAAGCCCTTGTTGTAAAACTCAATTGCTCGCTGATAATCACCCTTCTCAAAGTAAATCAACCCGATATTGTTGTAACATCCGGCGATGAATAAATGTGATTTCCCTAATGTGCCAATTCCAATGGTTAACGATTTGTTATAAAAATCCAGCGCTTGATCGAAATCCTTTTTATAAGCAAATACCAACCCGATGTTATTATAACTCCCGGCAACATCGGCATGCGTTTCTCCTAAAATGCTGATCATAATCGTAAGCGATTTTTGATAATACGCCAGTGCTTGATCATAATCTCCTTTGTTAAGATAAACCGTACCGATGTTATTGTAACTCGTCGCAATATCCCGATGGTTTTCTCCCAGGGACGCGAGTTTTACAGCCAATGCTTTCTCGTAAAAACGCAATGCCTGATCGTAATCGCCTTTTGCCAAATGAACATTTCCGATACTATTATGACCAGTGGCAACTTCGGGATGCTCTTCCCCATAAACTTGCAGCCGAATTGATAATGCATTATTAAAATTTTCGATAACACGATCAAAATCGCCTTTGTAATAATTTGCCACACCGATGCTGTGATAACTCGTCGCAACCGCTGGATGCGTTTCGCCTAATGTTTCGATTTTGATGGCGAGTGCTTTTTCGTAATAAGAAGATGCCTGATTATAATCACCCTGACGCAAGTAAATATCGCCAATATTATTGTAGCTAATCGCGACATCCTGGTGCGTTTCGCCAAATGCCGCAAGCCTTATATCAAGGGATTTGCGATAGTTTTCCAGCGCCTGATCGTAACGACCGGTATTAAGATAAACGACGCCAATATTGTTATAATTGGTTGCAACATCCGGGTGAGACTCGCCTAAAATCCGAACCCTGATATCCAATGCGGTGTTATAAAAATCGATTGACTGGTTATAATTGCCTCTTCGATACTCCAGAATTCCCAAATAGTGATTGCTATTGGCAACTTCCAAATGGATATTGCCAAGTTTTTGTAAACCGGTATTCAATGCAGTATCCAAATATGTTGCGGCGGCGGCATATTCTCCTTTGCGAACCAGGTTATAGCCAATGCCGTTGTAACATTGGATGTATTTTTCCCATATCGAATGTTTCTCAATTTTGGAGATGATCGGCTTATAAAGTGCCACCACCTTTTTATAATAGACGATAGCGCTATCGTACCGAATTTCTTTGCTTAACTGGTTGGCTTTGATAAGATATGGTTCAGCCAAAAGGGTATCACTGTGGCTGATGGAATCATTTTCTGATACTGCTGATTTTAGTGAGCCGATCTCTTGTTGGGAAAACAAAGACTGCGGAACAATCCATAAGAAGCAAAATATTAAGATCAGCCGAAAGTCAAAGGATTGTTTCATGTTGAAACCCGGATTAATCTATTGCTTCCAAAATTACCGTATAATCAGGGATATCATCCATCTTTTTACCATAATAAACATACCGCACAATCCCTGCTTTATTAATTAGCATTTGCGCAGGCATGCGGCCAAACTGAAAAATTTTAATTTGCTGCCCATACCGTTTTAGAACCGTATGTTTTGGATCCGGTAACCCGGTAAAGGGCAGGTTTTCTTCTTCCCAAAATGTTTTAAATTTATCCGCTTTTTCCGGGCCGATGGAGATGATTTCAATATCATGTTCGATAATTTTTTGAAAATCCTGGCGCAACTGCGCCAAATGCGCGCGGCAATACTTTCAAAAAAATCCCCGGTTAAACACCAACAGCACATGTTTTTTTTCCTTAAAATCGGATAAGGCAATTTCCCGGCCATTAAAATCTCTCAACCTAAAATTAGGCGCAGGCATATTGAATTCGATCTTTCGCATTCGTTACCTCAATTTTTCAACAATTTTATTGCTCATTTTAATGAAAAAGATTTTTATATTCCATCACAATTAAAACCGGGGTAAAAAATGCGAACAATTATCAGGCCGGAGGCTGAGGATGATTACGATAAAATTACTAAAATCAATAGTTTAGCATTTGGACAAGAAAACGAGGGGCGGTTGGTTGAAAAACTTCGATCCTCAGAAAACTTTATTCCTGAATTATCCCTGGTCGCTGAGTTTGATGATAAGATTGTCGGTCATATTTTATTTACGCGGATAAAAATTATCTCGGAAATATCGGAGCATTCTTCCCTGGCCCTGGCGCCAATGTCGGTACTACCGGATTACCAAAACCAGGGTATCGGCAGCCAATTGGTGCGAACGGGATTGATGCAAGGGGGATTGATGGAGCATAAATCAGTTATCGTGTTAGGGCATCCGGAGTTTTATCCCCGGTTCGGTTTTTTACCGGCCAGTAAGTGGGATATTAAATCACCGTTTGATGTGCCGGATGAGGTTTATATGGCTTTGGAATTAGAGAAAGATGCCTTAAAGTACGTTCATGGTGTTGTCGAATATGCGAAGGCATTTAGTGAGGGATAGCCGCGGGGAAAGGTTTGAAACCTTTCAAAAATTTTAGTAATGGTTTATTATTAACAGAACCGCTAACATAAACACAAAATATCCAAACAGCAGGGCATATTTCGGCATCCAGTGTTTTTCTTCCGCTAACAACTGCTGAGGGTTTAAGGAATATTTCTCAATTTTCGATTCTTGCGCTACCGGTATTAAATAGCTGACGATAAACGCAACGATAACGGTCATAATCAGCCCGAAAAAATTCCACCACATCCAAAAGACTCCTGGCTGGAACTCTCCAAGGTAAACATTAAGCCCCACACCGGCGATAATTCCGCCAAAAATTCCCCGGGCATTAATCTTACGGGAAATTACGCCGGTTAAAAACGCGGCCAGAATAGGGCCGTAAAATGCCGAACCGATTTTGTTGATGCCTTCCACAACCGTCGCATCGATATTGCCGACCCAAAAAGCAAGCGCGGTTATGGCAATTCCCCAAAGAATAGTCACGGCTTTCCCGATATACAAATTTTGCCCGGCGTTTTTCATAAACGGCTCAACAAAATCCCGCATGGTGGAGGCAGATAAGGAATTTAACACTGAATCCAGGGTGGACATGGTTGCCGATAAAATTGCCGCAAAAAGAATCCCGCGAATGCCCACCGGTAAATGGATCAAAACAAATTGCGGTACGAGATAATCATATGCTTCTGGCGGGATTGCCGCTTGCAAATCCGGCGATTGTTGATAAACGGCGTAAATGGCAATCCCCATCACCATGTACAACGCCGTTAGCGGAAAGCGTGAGAATCCATTTAGCAAAAGCGAGCGTTTGGTCCCATCGACAGATTCGGTGGATAGTTCCCGCTGTACCTGGCTCTGGTCGGTTCCGTAATAGGAGATGTAAAGAAAAAATCCCCCGATCAGCAATCCCCAAAACGGCACAGCTGAATCTCCCTGTAAGCCGGGGGAATAATCCAATGTTGCGAATCGTTCTTTCGGGAATGCGGCAAACATGTTTTCCAGCCCGCCAACGGCGTTTGCTGCATACGCAATACAAAGAAAAACACCGCTCAGCAAAATAATCAGTTGGATAACATCGGAATACACAACAGCGGTGATGCCGCCGATGGTATCGTAAACAATTGTCACAATTCCAATGATTAAAATGGTAAGCCAGAGCGGTAAGCCGAGGCAAACTTCCAGCACAATCGCCGTTGTATAAACCACCACGCCGGCGGCCAATCCGCGGCTGAACAGAAAAACGCCGCTTACCAGGTAGCGCACCGAGGCATCATACCGTAACTCTAAATATTCATACACACTTACGAGCTTCAATTTGCGGAAAAACGGAATCAGGAAAACCATAATGACGATCATCGCCAGGGGCACGGCAAGCTCGTATTGCAGCCAGGCTAATCCCCCGCCCGGGCGCAGGGCAACAAACGCCGGTTTGGAAATAAAGCTAATGGCAGAAGACTGCGTTGCCATCGTAGAAATGCCAATCGCCCACCAGGACATGTTTCGCCCGGCAACATAATAATCCTCCTGGTCTTTTTGCCCTCTGCCCAGGTAAACGCTAAACCCAATCATCCCCGCCAGGTAAGCGATTAGGATGATCCAATCAATTGTCGCCACTCACTTTATCCTAATTGTTCTGCTTTTGGAGAAACGCCGGAAGATGCGTTAAGCGAGATTCTCCGAACCCAAAAAGCCTGGTTAGAAACTGCCCGTTCAACCGGAAAGCCAATACCGAAACCACGTTATTGCCTAGCAATTTATAAAGTTGCCTGATAGTTGCGAAAAATTTGCCGCTCCATTCATTTTTCGTTTGCAGGCTCAAACCGAATCCGCAGCCAGCCATCCGCTATTTCCGTCTTTACCATTTTATAGTAGGTTAAAAATTTCGGCAGCAAGTAGTTGCGTCGCTGGTTTTGAATTTGGATCACTAATTGGTCGCCGAACTGATCGACGGTGAACGTTTCGGCATCTAAAAAAGGAAGGCGGATATCGAGGAAATAGATGTCATTTTCTGCCGTCACTTTGTACGTCGGTTCTGTATAAAAAATGTCATAAGGATCGCGATCTTTATAAAGCCCATCGCCAATTTTTCGAAGCAGTTCAATTCCAAATACTTCTTGCTGTTGGTGCGGAATTTTCAAAATCGGTAGCGGTGCAAAGCTGCCATCAATTTCTTGCAGATAACCGTCCTGTGCCTCCAAATATTTTTTCCACCCGGCGGCTTTCCCGGCTGTTTCCGGTAAAACGCGATTTACGATAACAGAATCGACGCCATACCCATAAAGCTGTAAATAGGTATATGCCCGGCGGGCTTCTTCAATCACCATTTTTTCCGGGTTCA
>CAXHHS010000007.1:0-24651 GCA_964015645.1 uncultured bacterium | reverse complement strand
TTTATAAGGTATTGTTTCTCCTACGGTTATGGAGTCGTCAGGAATGCGTAGCCGCCCGGAATAGAAGTTGTCTGCCGGGTAGTCAAATTGGCCGGGCATGGTTTGGGATTCTCTGGTTAATGCACCGAGGGTGCTATCCCCATTCCAGGTTAAATCTCCCCAGGCGCCCGGCCAGGTTGCGCCTTTTACCATGAGAGTCTGGGTGGTGGAATCGAAAAGGGTATTGGGCTGCATGTTAACCCGGAAATAGACATCAAAGGAATCCGTGGGAACGTAAGGGGTAAAAAACTGTTCGTTTCCGCTAATGTTATTAAAAAATTGCAAGGGTAAAATGGTATCGGAATCAGCGGTTGATAACAGGCGGTTAGTGGTTTCGGGGTTGCCTAAATCTGCTTCCCAGCCGGCCCCTTCGACATCTCCGTCAGTATTCACAAAAAACCTGTATTCAATGTCGGCGGAATCGGCCGGCAGTGGAAGGGTGACTTCCCAATAATCACCTCCAACATTGGTCATATTGCCGCCGGTCGTATTATTCCAGGTAAGGGGGGTGGTATTTCCGCGAACCTGCACAACGTCATCTGGCCCGACAGTATCCGGCACCGTGGCAGTATTCAGACGGAAGGTTACTTGAACATTACCTGGCTCCGTAATGCCCCATATATTTTCGGCCAGGACAGTCATGCTATCGGCATTCATCTGAAGTGAATCGAGGCCGTTGCCCATCACAAATCCTACCGTGATGGTCTGAGAATCACCCTCGGCCAGAAAAAAGGGGGGCGCTGTAAGCAATAGCCGGTAGTCTGACGGTGAAGGCGAGGGCGATTGAATTCCAGCAGTCATATGGCCGAACCGTTCCGAGTCGTCACCAGGCTCCCCGTCAGCATTCCTATAAATAAAGGCAGTATGCGGATATTCTCCTAACAGTTTTATTCCCAAATGGCCTTCGGGATTATTGGCACTATCATACAGATATGCCAGGCCGCGGGAAGCATCAAATCCGCCCAGGTCATCATAATGAAATGTTTCGGAAGCCACGTCGGGATCGAGCCAGAGCGCCACGTAAAGGTCATTCAAATCGCCGAGCGAGCCGGTATTTTTAACGGTGTAGCGGAAGATAATAAAATCATCATAATTGGAATCCGACCACTGGTAACTTTGCTGATGCACTTGCAGTCCGAGTGGATTGGGTGAAATAGATTGATCGTCGTAAGTGACATTGCCATCCAGATCGGAAATATTGGAAGCGAGGGTATATGGGGTGCCGGAAGTTCTGGCCCAATCGGTTTCATTATAATGAAGATTCATCACCCGCTGGTCTCCATCAATATCAGCGCCAATCCACAAACCGCCGAGGTACAAATAATCCTGCCCCCCGGACGCCGGATAGTGGGCGGAGGTGCCTGCGGTATTCCCGCGTTCACCCAATTGCGAGTCATCATGGAAAGAAAGGATGATATTTCCGGCATCGTGAACGGCGGTAACCGTAAATGATCCGGCGCCGACATTGGTTGTATTGGCCGAGTTATCGCTAATCGAAAAGGAATAGTCGATCACATCACCTAATTGAAAAGGCCCAATTCCGCCGCCCCAGATGTTATCCCCGGAATTCTCATCGTCATGAAGGCCGTCGTCATACATTTGAAAAGGGCCGGCGGGCGTGCCGTTCATATCGTAGGAGATAGTAACATCGGAAATACCACTTTCGTCATCCACGTACGCTCTCACCGGAATGGATTCGTTGTGGGCGAGGGATAAAACTTCGCGGTCGAATAACGCAGGCGGCGGGTTGCTGTCCGTTGTTATGCCGATAATCCCATACCAGATTTGGTATTGGTTCCAATTTGCCCAGCGATAAGAAGCAAAAGAAGCAAAGGGCTGGTTATTTAATAAATCGGCATTGTGCCAGCCGTCGTAGCTGACATATTGAGTAAATTTTTGATGGGTGCTCCAAGTCGTTCCGCCATCGCTGCTCTGAGTGTAATAAAGATCATATTCGGTATTTCCTAAAACCGGTGAGAACACATGCCGCTGGTAAATCATCCATAACGTTCCATCACTTTGGCGTAAAACCCGGGGGCGGATTTCGTCCTCGGAATTGCTGGCAATTGTTACCAGCGGAGACCAGGTTGTTCCGCCGTCAGTGCTGGTTTGATAGTAAATATCATAACTGCCGCTGGAATTATCGCTGTAAAAGCGCAGCAAATCGGAGCTGGTGCTGCCGGATACGATGGTGGCGAACCAATCATTATCGGGTGTTGCTAAGAATGCTTGTTCGGCGCTCCAACTATCGCCATCATCATTGCTGGTAATGTAATAGATATCCCGTCCGGTTGTCTCTTCCTGGCGGCCATAAAATAACCACAGGATTCCGTCCAGCGTTTGGGTCAGACTAGACCAGCGATCATCAAATCCGGAAGTAATAGTATCCGCTATTGACCAAGAGGCGCCGTTATCATCGGAAACGCTCATCAGCAAGCTGCCGAAAGCAAAATTCCGCCAGGTAATGATAACCCGTCCGTTTTGGGTTCGCACACCATCAAGATAGCGGGGGAAACCGGTTTGATCATCAACCAAACCGGGTGTTTCCCAGGTAAGACCGCCATCGGTGCTGCGGGAAACCGCTAAACTGTCGAAGGTTCCCCAAAATAGCAATACATTACCGTTGGCAAGTACTACCGGGCAGGATTCATTCAGTGAATGATCCGCATTTTGAAGTGGAAAGCGTGTCGGCGTTGTGAGGGAAGAAATATTTTCAGCAGGCCATTTAAGGGCAAATTTTTGGTAAATGCCCCTGAGATTTTCCGGCGAGTCCTGCGGTTCGCCAATGGTTTGTGCCCTGTCTTTCAAAAATGCCGGTCGGGTTTTATCGACTATTTGCCCGAAAATTGCCAACGGCATTCCAAAAACCAGGCAGATTACCACGTTAAGCAATAGTTTACGCTTCATTTTGAGCCTCCTTTTGTTATAGTGATACGCTTAACGATATTAAGCAGTGCTAAACTTGCAATGTCGTTGAAGTGCAAGCAGGAGACTCAAAATGTACCTGGCATTGGCATAAAAACAGGATTTGGCTATCTTCTCAGCCGGCTGGGATCATGTTCTTGATCCAGAGCATTTTATATATTTGGCACTACCAAATTTTTACATTCTGACTACAGAAAACCCTTTTTTGTATGCAAACAAAAATTTACGTAACAGAAGTCTTCTAAACCCTGATTTTGTTCAAGGTATGGCATGATTTATATCAAAATTCCCATTAACCTGGAAGGTAATATCGACGCTTTTGATCCTTCTTTTTGTTATCCTTATAAACGGGTTCCAGGGCATCACAAATACCACCGCACAACAATCATTCCCCGGGTCGAAATCGCTGTTTGCGATACATCGATACTTGACTCGCCATTGAATTCTCCCATCGATATATAGTTAACCTGTATTTCGCCGCCCAGGGAAAAATTTTCGCTAAACATGTGTTCTCCGCCAATTGCCGGCCCGATGAAAAAATCGGTTTTGGATTCGCTATCGGAATCACTGCCAAAATTGCTGGATTGTGAAGTAAAAATAAGACCCAGGTTTGCCCCGTAATAATAATTCGTCGAGCCTTTGATTTTATTTGCCGCTACCAGCGCCCCCAATCGCCAATTGGAGAATGTAAATTTGCCGCTGCCAAAACTGGTAGAGGAACTGCGGGAAAAACGAAAGTATCCCAGGCGTGGCTCAAGGCGAAATTTTGTGCCCCGGATAACAACCGAAACATTGGCAAAATCAAACGGCAGCGTTAAACCGGAAGCATCTCCCTCATCGAACAAGAATAGTTCTTTGCCAAACGTTACGCCGAAACCGGTTCGGATTTTAGCAGTCTCCTGGGCATTTGTTTCCATAACGATAATAAACACCAGACCGATACAAAATAGTCGTTTAATGCGTTTCATTATTCACCTCCATTAAGTTTTACGGTTGCCTGAATAGCATCCATAAACATGCCAGGAATCCCAAAACCGTGCGACCATTTATTAGTCAGGTGTAAGTATTTATAAAATAAAAACTTATAACTTTTGTCTGAATCGTTCAAAATTTTGAAAACATTATCTTCGACAAACCTGTCGAATCCTTGCCGATAATTTTAACACCAATCAATAAAAAGTATGTTCTGTCCTTAAAGCTGTTTTTGCTGCATCCACGCTTTCAAAAATATTCAATACCTGGTCGAGTTTTGTAATTTCGAGTATGTGTAAAACTTTTTGATTGGGGTTGGCAATTTTCAATTGGCCGCCGGAGCGATTTAAACATCCCCAACATGCGGTGATAATGCCCAACCCAAAACAGCTATTCACCAGTTTCACTTCGCCTAAATCGAGAACAATATTTTTTATATTTTTTTCGCTCAATTTCTTAACGCTTTTAGCTAAACCCAGTGCAGCGGCATCAATCATATCTCCCGATATTTTTATGGTTGCTATGTCTCCTTCAATTGTTTCACTGATCTCAAACATTTTGCCTCCTCTTTAATGTTTCCAGGCCTCCTCCGGATGTTTTGTCGCTCGCTTATCCTTCATAACCGTCATAGCCGAAGAAATCATCCCGGCAATATCCGAAAGATCTGATGGAATGATAATAGAATTATTCGTCTGTGCCAGTTTGCCAAATTCTTGGATATATTGCTCTGCAACGCGCAGGTTAACAGCATCCAAACCGCCTTTTTCATTAATCGCAGCGGCAATTTCGTGAATACCATGTGCCGTCGCTTTTGCTACACTTTCGATTTCTGCTGCGCGGCCTTCCGCCTCGTTAATACGCCGTTGTTTCTCCCCTTCGGAACGGGCGATTAACTCCTGCTTTTCGCCGGCTGCGCGATTAATTTTGGCTTGCTTTTCACCTTCCGATTCGGCGATCATCGCACGTTTTTCGCGTTCTGCTTTCATTTGTTTTTCCATCGCTTCCTTAATGCTCTGTGGCGGTACGATATTTTTCACTTCGTATCGCGTTACTTTAACGCCCCAGGGATCGGATGCTTTATCCACCGCATCTACGATCTCGCTATTGATTGCCTCCCTGGCTTCAAAAGTTTTATCGAGTTCCAGCTTGCCGATCACGCTTCTCATGGTGGTTTGGGCAAGTTGGGAAGATGCAAACTTATAGTCATTGATACCATAGGACGCTTTGGCAGGATCGGTAACTTGCAGATAAAGAATTCCATCAACTTCCACCGCGATGTTGTCATTTGTAATACAAGTTTGTGGGGGAACATCAATCGCTTGTTCCTTTAAGGTGTGTTTGTAAGAAACCCGATCAATAAACGGCATCAGGATATGCAATCCTGGCCCTAAGGTCTTTCGAAATTTTCCAAGCCTTTCTACGATAAAGGCTTTTCTTTGCGGGATGATTTTAATGGTCTGGATTAAGACAAATAGGGCAAAAACGACAAGAAAAATTAAAATGATAGTGCCTGGTCCCATAATACACCTCCCGTGGGTTTTTGGCAATTTGAGTAGATGATTTATTTATTGAGTGGTGTTAAACAAATAATGCTATAACAAAATTGGCTTCGACTCTGCTCAACCTGATAACACAGTGGTTCTGTCATGGTGAGCGGAGTCGAGCCATAACTCTCGTCCCCTTATTCATTTAACACTACCATGTATAATTCCAGTAATCTGCAAATCAAAAAATCTTTATCTACACACTATAGCGGATTTACAATCAGCGTAATATTTCGTTTATCGATAATCTCGACTGGCGCCCCTTTGGAAATCGTTTCGTATGCTTCGGCATCCCAATAACTGCCGTGAAATTCCACTTTCCCCTTGCTGTCGGCTGTAATTTTTTTAACAACAACCGCCTTTTGCCCGAGAAAGTTTTCAAGTTCTTCATCAAAGAACTCACTGGGAGAATGGCTAACATTTAAACGGCTTTTTATCCAATTGCGAAGGGCGATAAGTAGTATTAAAGACGATATTATGAAAAGAAGCAATTGAACATTTAGAGAAATATCAAAAAACAAGCAGAAAATTGCCACGAACCAGGCGCCCAGCCCGAAGAATACAGTTACGATGCCCGGGATAAAAAATTCTGCCATTAACAAAATCACACCAACGATGAACCAAATTAAATGGGGTTGTAAAAACGAATTGAAGGTATCCATTTCGAACCTCGATGTCAAAGTTGTGCTAATTTGCGGAATTTACTTAATATAAACCATGAGGATTATCAGCACTGAACATGATTTCGGACAAGACATCATTACAGGTATAACTTGCCGCTTTACGTGGAACGCCCTTGTGCGAAACCCCGTCCCTTCGTAATTGATCACCAGCGGATTATTTTTGCCGAGCAACACTCGCATCAGAATCCTGAAATAAGGATGTTTCCATTAATCGTGCCTAACGAAATATTCCCTCTTCCATCTCCGCATCTACCGGACAGAGATGTAAGTGTCTCTACTCTATTCTGTAGATCAAGGTTAGAAACACTAATATCCCCATTCACTATCGTCGCTGATAATTGCGTTGATGTGTTTCTCGGAATATCAAGTTCGATCCCCCCGTTTACAACGTTCAAAGTGATAGTGCCATCCAGGGGAATGGTGATTTCGCTATCAATCGAGCCATTTACCAGCCCGACAAATACGTTCCCAAAGATTTCGTTAAGTGTGACAATTCCGTTTATGGTGTTTACGGTAACATCTAAATTTCGGGGCAGCATAATGGTATAATTAACGATATAATTCCGTCCATGAGAATTTTTCGGTTGATCCGTGTGAACGAATATCTCGTTTGTCAAATTTTCGATACTCGCTTCGAGCATATCCAAATGGAGTTCAGCATCTGCTGTACTCTCTGATTCAACTCGTTTTTCCACGATAATCAAAGCTGAATTCATTCCCTCTTTCTGGGTGATCTCAATACTGCCATTGATTCCTTCCACTCTCAAATCGGTATGATGTAAGACGTCGATTTCACATGAACAACGCTCTTCGGCGGCAAAATTCGTATTGCTTACATCCCCGTTTGAATTGATAGCAGATACCGGATCATCATCATTGCAATTCATTAAGAGAGCAGCGACAAGCAGAAAGTCGAATAAAATTGATGTTTTGAAAATACGCATCATTGTAGTCCCCCTTCCTGTTGATTTTGTTTTTCGCAAAATTACTCGCTAATTTTCTAAAAGAAACCGCTCCCAACGCGGATCAAAAACTTCTCCCTTTAATGTTGAACTCATCAAGCGATAATCTCCGAAACCGGTTTCATCCATAAATAAGAACTTTACCCCGCCTTGCATTTGGTAATAATACCAAATCTCGTAAGGGGACACATCAAAACTATGCGGGTTCCTGTCAATATAATCCGGTTTGCCATAAGTAATGTGTACCCTGCCTCTATCGCTCTGCCAACCCTGTCTTTTTCCGGCAATATCAAATTCTTCGTTGGCATATTGAACCCGTTCATAATATTCATCTTGTAAACCGGGTTTACCTGTTTCTCGCTGCTGCCAAAATTTGAAGAGAAATATTCGTTTCGCTTTAACAGCGGTTAAGATGACGTATTGTTCAATTTCTCTTTTTAGAGCAATATATTGAGCCTGGGCAAATCGTTCATCCACCGCTTCTTCCGGCATATTAAAATAACCACTCTGCATAAAAAGCCGCATTAACGCCCCGCTCGATCCAACAAAACTTTCCTGATCCCGGTTGACAACATAAAAGTTTCGCACTTTTGACACGGAGTCCCGGGTAACGGGATCGATAGCCGTAAATGTTAGAGTATAGAAACCGTTGGTAAACTCAGCGACATTAAAGCGCCCGGTTTCCACCAGCGATTCATGGCCGCGATTCCGGGTGTAGTTTTTTTGAGCATGAGTATTGCCGGCTACATCTTTAATAGTGACCTGTATTTCGACTCCGCTATCTTCTTCGAATTGTCGAATATTGTAAAGCTCGATATAATAGTATAGTTGGGTGTTATTGCTGCCAAACATACAAGAAGGATTGGGATAAACTTCCATGGTATTTTTATAGAATACTTCCGATTTATTGGGGGAATTTGGGATAATATTTGCACACAATTCCAAATCGCTCAGGGTAATTGTATTGCTCTTGAAAGGGGCGGCAATCAATGTATGGCTTACGGAATCGATTGTTTGGCCGCCGGTTTCGTCCAGGTGTAACATTTCTATTCGATATTCGCCCGGCGGCAAAACAGAGCTAATGAGGCTTCCCCTGGCAACCGGAAGGCCGGTTTCTCCAGTATTTTCTTCATCAAAACTCACCTCTATTTTTTCCGAAGCCAGCGGTAATTCCTGGGTTACATCATACAAAGAAAATTTTAACGGCGCAGTTTTAACGGCTTCCGATGAGTCTAGCGGATGATAATATAAAAGATAATAGACTTCCAGAAATGTATTCTTCTCATCATATCGAAATTTTGCATAATCCAAAAACAGGCTGGCATTTCGCCGGTAAACTCCATGTTGTGGAAATACAAGGCCGCAATATAAAATGCTTATAAGGATTATAAGTAAGAGAGATTTCATAGCAACATCCTTTTTTAGGCGGTTTTTAAATAGCAATAACTACAGGGGTTATCGTAAAAAAGAATGCGTATAAAGTGGAGCTTCCGGCACAGCCTCGTTACGAAACCGGAGTTTCGTAACGAGAACTTCATTGAGTACTTTACACGTACGACATCTTCCTTTTTACGCATATCCCTGTAGTTATCTGGAGCTTCTTATTGTCAATTAACGATTGACAATTGCCTAAAATCGGATTCCCAATGTGAAATACTGGTTTCCGTCGAACGATGCCATTTCTCGATACGCATAATCAAAAACCAGGGCATTATCGCCAACATCGAGCGCCAATCCGAAACCAAACGTAAAGCTGTATTGGTAATCGTCTTTCATATCCTCATCATAATCGCCCGGGTACAACGGGGCATTATACCCGCCGCGCAGGAAGAAGAAATCTTTGAAGCTATATTCAATACCAGTATCGATTTGGTCCAGGGTATAATTGTTATTGCCATAAATCCCGGAGACATTGACACTATGCTCTTCGGTAAACTGATAGCGATAGGCAACGCCGAGATTTAAACTGGCCGGCAATTCATGAGAGGCCATATCCAGCCGGGTTTTGCGAGTCGTGGCATTGGGATTGGAAAAGGGAATCTCCGTGTCGAATTCTATCGATGTGCCGTCGAATTGTATGTTGCTGCCGATATTGCGCATAACGACCCCAAAATCGACGCCCCAGGGAGAGGTATATTGCAACCCAAAATCCCAGGCTAAAGCCCGGGCGCTCATGTTTCCAACCTTCTCGGAAATCAGCTTGGTGTTGATCCCAAAATTGATTCGTTCGGTAAACTGTCGCGAGAACGTTGCGGTAAGCGTGATGAAATTGGTGCTCAATTCTTCCCCGGTGCCTTCAGGATTTTGCAGGGTTGTGACGGGGATTTTACCAATATCCAGCGATTGTATGGAAAGGCCAATAGCGCCTAACTTCCCGACTTTTGAGCCAACGGCTATATATGAGATATTCATATCTGCAAAGTAGCTCATATAGCTAAAACTCGCTTCCGCACCGTTAAGCATCGATAACCCGGAAGGATTGTAATACATTGCTTCGGCGCCCTGTATATTGGCAATGTTTGAACCGCACATCGCTGCATTACGCGCGCCCATGGGAATCAGCAACTCGATAGCGCCGGCAGTACCCATTTTATCGCCGCTGGCGTACATCACCTGCATACCACCGAGAAGGACCATGAGCAGAGGTATCAGAAAATATCTTGGTTTCATTTTTATTCTCCTTTTTTTCAAGATAAATCTTGAACTACGAACCATTTAGTACACATCCACCCGTTCGTTCGGTGTAAAGATGGCCATTTTTCCAACCTTCTCGCCAACGCCCGGAACTTCCACTATATAGATATAAATGCTGCTGGCCACCGGTAAACCGGTTTCGTTTTTCAAATCCCACTGCAGCAAGCTGCTGCCCGGGTCGGTTTTTTCCAGCCGGCGTACCAGGTTCCCGGCGAGATCGAAAATGCGAATCGTGCATTCTTCCGGCAGGAAAGTGAACTGCACCCAGCGATCGAAAGGATCCAACTCGCCACTGTGGAAGCCGTAGTACGGATTAGGAGCCACATTTATCTTTTCGAGGTCATCTCTCTGGGCATTGGCAGTAATCCGTTGATCTAACCCGGTCGTGGAGAAGGTAAATTTATCCAGCCCGAGTTTTAGCGGATTGGCATATTGAATGGTAACTACATCGCCGGTTGTCCAATGGCTCTCGTGCCAGACATGGTTCCAGGTAAACGAATCACCGATATAATCGGGCGATTCCGGATCGATCATCGCTTCGCTGATCACTTCTTCACTGTACGGGCTATTCAATACTTCACAGTACATCCTGCCATTAGGATTCCAGGTGTAAAAACCATCGGCAGCCGGATCAGTCTGATGGCGGTCGTATATTTGATAATTCACCTGGATACCCAGGTCTACATTCCAAACTTCAAATGGTATCCGAACTGTAAAGCGTTCCTTCGTTCCGGTAGGATTCAATGGATGCAACTCCCACTCATATAATCTTGCGCCGTAAAAGGTAGCGATAGAGCCGGTGCCTTCTTTGGTAATGTAAATCTTTTGACCATTTACGGTGACGGAATCTAACTCACCGGTAAAGCGGAATTCATAGTCCTGCTGGAGGTCTGTTACGGAAGCAGAGCCATAACCGTTTTTCTCGCGCGAAAGCGGGCTTAAACCAAAGTCGGTATAGTCAGAAATATCCCACCCGGCGCCTTGATCCGCACCGTTTACGAGAATTGTTCCATATGTTTCCGGCGCATCAAAGCTACCATTTACAATGATCTGAATCCCGTCTACAACCGGGGCTGAGACAGTGGAGGCTCCCGGGGGGAATACTTCCGTATGGTCTTCCAACACAATTTCATCGGTGGTCAAGTCTTTCACATTCATGTGGCGTTCGGTACGGAATGCGTAGGTCACTTTATCGATTACGGCGCTGCCCGGCGCATCGATGGGGTTGCCGCCGCTTTCATAACCGTCGTCATAAATGATGTAATCGACCGTAATTGGCGGCGTGAAGTTGTCAACATTCACCGTAAATATTTCATGTCCGGTGTAGCCGCCCCACTCGCTGCGATCCTGGTTGCCCCATATAATGGTTTGGCCATCAATGGCCGGGGTGGGATCGCTGGGGCCGCCGGTAGGATGCCCATCCTCGGCATAATTAATGGTTACTTCCGCCGGAAAAGTGATCTGCACGCCATCAATCCAGGCTCCCGTTGAGGAGACTAAATCCAGTTCCAGGTTGATATCTACCGTTCCGAGGTGATCGTAATTAAACACCGCGGTGGGGATTAAGGTGGAGCCGCTAACATCCGTTGGTCCCGCGATATATTTCCCTACGGAATCCGGGTAATTGGTGAATTTCCATTTACCGTCCAAATCCCGGTAGTAGTGCTGATGATCGAAAAATATCTCATAATCATGCCCTGTTACAGCCGAGGGATCGATCACCCGCACGACGACGTTTGCGTCGGCATAACCGGCTTGCGGATCGATCAAAATATATTCGATGTCGCTCAGGCTATCGTTATATACGGTTTGCGCTCTGACACCGGGTTCATATTGTGGCACTACGGTGACAATCGTCGGCGGGCTGCTGAAGATTGGCGGCGCTCCAAATTCCAGGTAGGCTTCCGCGGCAACTCCAAAATAATATTCTTTGCCGTTAATTAAGCGGTCACCGGTATTACCAACCATGGGATTTTGATTCTCCAAAATGCGAATCAAGCGCGGTCCCGTATAGGGCGTTGCTTCTTTCATTTGCCCCATATCCCAATGCTGTACAACAACCGGGTCGCGCCCGGAGGCATCGGAATATTGATATACCGTGTAGCCGTAGAAATTATAATCGGCATCATCAACTTCCTTAATCGTGTTATCGATAATGACCGTGCTGCCCATTGCTTCTTGAACGATGGGATCTACCGAATAATAAGGGATGAGGAGGTCGTTCCATTCGCAAGCATTATCCCATGATAAGATCACTTCGTTGGGCATTTCAGTAACCCCAACAGCGGGTGGAACCGGCGCCTTGGTTAATTCAAAGTTCAAATCGTAAGCCAATTGTGCCAATTCATCGACTGTTTTTAATGAGGTTACGCTATTGAGATTGTTCTCACCGCGGGTAACGATGACCCCGGCAACAATTTCCTGCACCCCCGGTTCGCCAAAATCGGGCATACCGTTGCCATTAACATCTTCCCAGGCTTTCATCACAAACGGGCCAGTGGTCATCAGGAAGCGGCGGTCTGCTTCTTCGGAGTCTAACCAACCGGCATTAGTTTCCGGGTCGCCGGAGAACATGTAGCGAGTCGGCGGGTTATTGGGATCGGTGCCGCGCGCGCCTTCGGTAATACGGGAATTATCCCGCCAAAAGCCACGCATGTAGTTCCATACATCGCCGCCGGTTTGCGGGTTGCCCTGCGGAGAGTCATCATTGTTATAAAAGACAAAGGAGGTCATTTTCAGCATTTCTTTATCTTGCAGAACTGTTCCATCCGGCAATTGTACGGTAGAGCCGGGCTGGTCGATTAGCGGTCCCTGGAAGAAGTCGATGCCGGTTGCCGGAGGGGCCGAGCCGTAGTTTTGATCGTTATTCGCCGCATTATAACAATACCCAAGACCCAGGGTGGTGTCGCAGCCGACCAGGTCATCGCCGGCCTCGCCGAGATCGGGATCCAACCAGATCGAAAAATAGGTGCTGTCCCAATCGACCCCGCTTTTGTTAACCATTTGCCATTTAACGAATTGCATATCGCCCAGGGCGTCGGCGCGATTAAAGGCCCAGACGGTTTGCCGTACTTCCACGCTCAGTTTGTTGGTGCCAACCCAGGCGTGTTCGGCCATGTCATTCCAAATGCTAAAGATGGTCTGATCGCCAATCAAAAGCGGATCGCCGTTTTCATCAACCGGCGCGCCTTGATCGACCGGCCAATCGTTCCAATCGCCGCTGCCATCGGAACGTATTTCGTACCAACGATACTGGGCGTCACGAGGATTGGTGGCGGTATAGGGGGCGGTAATTTCACCAGGCTGAAATTCCGTTGCGGAGTGTTGAATACCCGCAACCCGGGTCTCGCCGTCTACAAGCGCGCCAATCCATTGCCCGCCGGCGTAAATGGGGCTTAAGCCGGAGCCTTTCGGCCATTCCAATCCCCAGTCGCCGGCCACCACATCATATAGCCAGATACCATTATTGCGATAGATACCGTTCATGCGATTGGCGTTCATCCATGCGTCGCTGGTGACAGTGGCTTTAGAAAGCATTATTTTTTTCTTCACTTTGCTTTCACCGCCTATAAGCTGCGCTGAAAACACCAGTGTTATCAATAAAAAGGCTAATATCGGTTTCATAACATTTTCTCCTCTTTAATAGTCCGTGTCATCGATTGTTACACCTTAAAAACTCAATCGAAAACCAAACCGGATTTGGCGCGGTATTCCGTAATTGAAGAAATCTACTTCCCGCATTCTAAAATTCTGCTGCTCTTCCGCGGACAGGTTATTGAAATATTCTTGACCGGCAAGGGTAGAGAGGTAACCGGTATCACCTGCTAAACCGGTGGTAATCCAGACATCTTGCACATTTTCGGTATTCAGTAAATTCAGTATCCAGGCATAAAAGGTCAGATCAACATTTCCCAATGGCAAATCAAATTCCCGGTCTAATTTCAGATCCATGCGATAATTCCAGGGAGTTGTTTCGGCATTCACAGCGGTCAACGGCGTTTCCGATAATCCGTCATTATCATAACGACCGGTAAACGGCTGGGTGTTGAATATCCGCATCCGAGTATAAGGGTTCCCGGAATTGAATGAGAAGAGCAGGTTAACGCCGGTGTTTTCAAAGAGTCTTAAGCCGCCAAAATCAGGGCCTTGCCCTTTTGCCAGGCGATAATCAACATTGATGGTTCCGCGGTGGCGTTGTTCAAAGTCCAGCGGCATGGTGAATTTGGGATAGTTACCTTTACCACCCCGCTGCCAGGCAATATCAAAGTTAGAAATAGACGCCGAACCGGTTCCGGAGGCAAATTGCATTTCGTAGTTAATATTGGCAGAGAAATTATTAAATCGCCGCAGGTTGAAAATAATATCCAACCCCTTAATGACGCCAAAATCACCGTTATTGGTGAAGGCGATTTGGGTAACGTCTGTGGCGATGGGAATGAGTTGTATTAAGTCTTCCGTTTCCTTATAGAAAGCGGTTAATTGTATGGATGCATTGTTTCCCAGTAGTTGTTTAAAGCCGATTTCGTAAGAAGTCGTCTTCGGTGGTTCGAGGTTTGGGTTGTCCAGGTTTGTAAAATAACCGCCGCGATTCACAAAGGCGTCGAGGAAGAACGGGCTGAGATAGAGATCTGCCAATCGTGGCGCCTGGAAGAATTTCCCGTATTGGGCATGGAAAATTGTTTTTTCGCTAACCGGGAAGCTGACACCTAAGCGAGGGCTGAAGTAATCATGAACTTCTGATTCCACGACATCGCTGCCGTCAAAAATTTCATCCCCGCCGAACATGCCGGTGCCAGGTATGGGCGCGCCATTTTCATCAAAGTCAGCTTCCAGTTCCTTAAATTGCCAGGCGTTCGGATCGATACGGTCGTAGCGCAAACCGGCGTTTAAGACCAGGTCGCCGAATTCAATTTTATCCTGGATATAGGCGTTCATAAAAATGGGATGATACGGTGCTTGTTTGTCAAACCCACTAATCGGCGTGCCGGTCTCATCGCGCGCCACATTGTCAAAATAATCACCATCATCCACTTCATTTCCGTCCAGGTCATACCCGTAAAAGCGCACGTCTGCTAACCGGTAGCGCTCTAATTGGGTGAGATCGGTGCGTTTCGCCAGGCCGATGGGGCTTAACATTCTAAATTCCCGCAACGTATGCCGTTTATACTCCAGGCCGCCTTTAAAGCTGTGGTGCTTACCGAGTTGATGGGTAATATCTATATCAACGCCCCAGTAGGTGGTTTGATTTTTGAAGTAATCGTCAAATTGAGCGCCCGGGGCAAAGAAATCCGGTGAAATGCGCTCGTTGTATTGTTCACCGTAATTTTCATCTTCATCCGGTAAGGGATTAAAGGTTGGATCACCATATTCTTCCAACCTGTCTTCAAAAAAACGATCATAATTTTCCCGGAAAGTGTAGAAATAATTAAACTTCGCTTCATAGTAGGTTTGATTGGAGATTAGATGGGTAAACGTGGCATTAAAGGATCGATGTTCGGTTTGCCATTGCGGGGCATGTTCGGTATTGAATAACCACACCGGGTTCATCCCGAAGCCATCCTGGGTGGCAGCAAAGGTTCGGTCGGTCCAAACCAGGCTGCTCTTCAAATCCATCCGGTTGCCAAGCTGGAACTTCACTTTTCCGGTAAAGCTCCAATCTTCATCAGAATTTCCGGGGATAATACCGCCTTCAAAACCGGCTGGCTTTTCATCGTTTTCTGCCCACCCCCAAGAAGGAGTGCCGTCTCTCTGAAAACGCCGTGTGCCGCTAAAGAAGAAGGAGTGTTTGGTGCCGGGGATTATTGGCCCGCCTAAGGAAGCAACGTATTCATTATAACCATAAGAATATGTACCTAAGGTTTTGTCGGTTTTGCTGAGAAGTTCATCGGTAATTGCTTCGAACGAGCCGAAGTACCGGCTGGTGCCGCTATTAGTAGTAATTGCGATAATGCCGGACATCGCCTCGCCGTATTCGGCGTTAAAGCCGCCGGTTTGCACGCTAAATTCTTCAATCGCTTCGTTGGGTAAATAAACTCGTACGGCGTAGTTATAGGGGTCATTGACAAAAACGCCATCGACATAAACAGCGTTTTCGCTCCCGCGGCCGCCGCGAATATTCATCACATTCGTATTATCCTGCTTTACAACCCCGGCGACAGAACTCGCGATGTTTTGCAGCCCGCGAATCGGTAAGATTTTGATATCTTCCGCTGTCTTAATAATATTGGTATTGGTTTCATCTTTCCGAATGAGCGATCTTTCTGCGGTAACAACTACGACTTCTCCAATGTCTATTGCAGTTGGTTCTAACTCAAAATTCAGTTTTGTAGTTAAATCCAGTGATACGGCAACATTCTGAATGACGATCTCTTTATAACCGATATAGCTCACTCGCACACTATGGGTTCCAACCGGAACGTTTAAGATAAAATAGTGACCATCGATGTCCGTAGAAGCACCTAAAACCGTTTCTTCTACCATCACATTTACACCAATTAACGGTTCGCCGGTATCCTTATCTTTGATGACACCGGCAATCTTTCCGGTGGTACCTGCTTCTAAAAACAGCGGCGCCGCCAGGAAAAATAAGATTAGGGCAATCGTTTTTCTTAACATTTGCCACCTCCGTTATTCCTTTTATAAAAGTTTATACATCCTTTGTACGTAGCTATTCTCCTAATGTACATAGCTCACCTGCTGAGTTTGTACATAACTCATCGTCCCAGCGCTTTTATTGCCAAGCGCTATGTAATTTCCTCCCTCAAATAGATGTAATAAAAAATGTTAAGGATGTTTTTGGCAGTTTTTTCCCATTCATCTCCTCCCTTGTTTTTACTTTCGTACAGCTGCGTTATAAAACAAAAGCTCCCACCCCCGTATGGAGAAAGAGACGGGGGCAGGAACATTTATATTCAAATGCAATCCCCACGCCCTTCACGGTTAAATAAAAAAGCGTAATAGAAGAACTTTACCCAAGTTGCAAATGTAGCCCCCAACTCCATGCTTCGACTCCGCTCAGCATGACCGTACGATGCCATGCTGAGCGAAGTCAAAGCATGAGGGGTTATCGCCGAAATTAGTTGGGGACTACATATGCAAAGCGGGTTTAGTGAGATGTAATTCAGGTTGGGGAATACCGGCCTACGAATTTCTATGAGATACGAAACGAAATTGTAGTTTATGTTTAAAGCACTATTCTGAAATAGGTAATCAATCCTTTGGGTATTCAGAAAAGGAACCACGTTCCTTATGGCCCCGTTCGTTTGATGATTTGTCTCATCGGGGCACATATTTAAATCACCTCCGGTTCATTGCGTTGTTTTAATAAACACCGCAATGCCTCCTTTTTGGGCTATTTCAGTCGCATTTATTTAGCGACTAAAATATTTATTAAACAAAAATCAGGCCAACTAAATCCGGGAATTATCTTAATATCATATTTTTCAATAACTTCAGAAAAGTTAGGGTGAAAAACGCTCTCTAAATTTGTCATTATTTTTCCATTTTATGTAGGAAAAATTTTTCCTATCCTATTGTAAAAACTGACCTTAGTCATGTTCCAATATGATATATATCATGTTATTTTAATTCATCAAAAGTGAAGATTTATTTTAAAAGGTCGCATTTTTCTTTTTCAATTTATCAGTAGCTTTTTTCTTCATAAAAACGATTCTTTGAGAATCAACAGTACCATTATCAATGTACTTTATGTATACCTTACAAACCATGAGATCGGTTAGCCCGAAACATGATTTTGATCAAGGTTCCAGGTTTCGGAAAGATGCCACAATTTTACTTTTACCTAAATTTCACCTTTTTATTAATCGATTGATTTTTATTGAGTTACCCGCTCCCAACGAGTTTCAAGTTCAAATTTTGTGGCATCTAATCCGGTTAATTTCCATATATAAGAATCTTGCATAGGTTTATATTTTATAACGGGTTAAATCTCGCCATTAACCCCTGGCAAGCCTTTTGCTCATAAAGATATGGGTAGATCTGATTCAGGGGGTGGAAAGAAATATTAAAGTAATAAGCGAGAGTGAAATTATGATTCCGGTAAAACACTCTATTTCCCGATTAGTGCTTTTATTTTCCGACTCCTTTTAAAATTCCTCTGGCTCTTGATTTATTTAGGCCGGAATGGCAATAATTTTAAGAAAGGAGGAGATCATGAGATTTGAAAAAACAAAGGATATTCTTGAACACGCCCGCCATTTCCATAAACTGGTAAGCGAATGTTATCAACAGTTAAGCGCGGGAACTGAAAAACAGCGACTGAAACTTCTTCTCGACTATCTTGCTCAACATGAGAAACATCTTGAAGAAGTATTAGCTGATTACGAGGAAACTATACCGCAAAATGTTTTGAGAACCTGGTTTCGATTAAGCCCTTGCCAGGAGAAATTTGACATTTTAAAGAGCCTCCTGAAAGAACAAAATCCATCCATTGATGAAGTTATCCGTAACGCTGTTCAATTAGATGATTGCTTGATCGACATGTACCGCAAGGTAGCTGAGAGTGCCGAGGTTGAATCCGTTAGAGAGGTATTCAAAAGCCTTCTTGATTTAGAAGAGCACGAAAAATTCAAAATGGTTAGAGATTCGTTAAGGCTACAGGATCTTTAAATTGGAGCGGATGGATGTAAAAGTGATGTTTGCATGTTACTGGCTTATCAAACTATATTCTGAACGAATATAATCTTAGGTAACCGGAATGGTACTCGTATTGTTTACCGGTTTTTTAGCTGGCATCGTTCATGTTTTATCGGGGCCGGATCATGTAGCAGCGGTAGCGCCTTTTTCCGCAGAAAGGCGTTCAAGAAACTGGATCATTGGATTTCTCTGGGGTGTAGGGCATTCCATAGGTGTATGGATTATTGGCATCCTGTTTTTTTTATTACGAGATGCTTTGCCGTTAGAAACACTGTCTTCCTGGAGCGAAACATTGGTCGGCAGTATGCTCATCGGTATTGGGCTATGGGGAATCCACAAGGCATCTACCCAAAAACTTCATTACCATGAACACAACCACAAGGGTGTAAAACACGCGCATTTTCATCTGCATCGGAATGCCGGGGAACACCATCATAGTGTTGTCCATCAGCATTCTCATGCCCCGCTGGGTATTGGTTTATTGCACGGGCTGGCTGGTAGTTCGCATTTATTTGGTGTAATACCGGCATTGATGTTTCCGGCGATCTCTGCTTCTATCAGTTATATTATTGGATTTGGTTTGGGGGCTATCATTGCAATGAGTTTCTTTTCCTGGCTTGTAGGCCGGTTCGTGAATAAATTGAATTCGCAATTCAAATATGGGTATAATGTAATCATGATGAGTTTTGCGATTTTATCAATAAGCGTTGGTGTTACCTGGTTGTATTTGCATTTTTAATCCCCAAGCAAAAGGGGCGCAGCGTGGAAAGGCTACCGCACAACCCTGAGGATTTCTTCGATCAAATCAATTCTCGAAAGGCATTTCCAGGGTGCTCGAAATTAAACCGCACCAACGCCAACTCCGGGCCGTCGTGGGCAGCGGAGAACATCAACGTTTTTCCGAGATAATCTTTCCAGGAACCGGTTATTCTCGTGGATTCATGGATATGGCCATGTAAAGTTAACAGAGGCTGGCGCGCTTCAATGAATCTCCGTACCGCGATGCTGCCCACATGCACATCCAAAGGAACGTGATCGATCTTTTTATCATCCAGCGCTGCCCGATCCAGGTTGGTTTGATATGGTGGTGTATGAAATAAGAATACCGCTTGCGAAAGATCATCATCAATGGCAAGCTGTTCGAGGTCTTTTTGAATTGTGCTATATTTTAAGTCATGCTCGGAAACCGGGATGGAATGCCGGCCTTCTTCCGGGGAAATACAGCCGGGGTCCACGTAACGTGATACATCATATCGTTCCCAATCTTTTAATTGAAACGGCGTTGGCGGCACATAAGCATATCCGTAAACAGAAAATGCCCCTACCTTTATTTTACGGTTATGGGCATAGGACCATACGCCACGCGCAGCGGCGTCCAGAATTGCGGCTTCCGGAAACCGGCCATCATCATTCCCTAATATCAGGAATACGTTCGGGTAGGCATCGCCGAGTTGTTCCTTTAGGTTCATAAAGCCCGCAACCAAAACATCATTTACAAAATCCTGCTGATAGGCATCGGACGCTGCCATTGCCATTAAACCGGATGGCAGTAGATCGCCTCCCAGGAACACCATTGCCGGTCGTTCATCGGCAATTGCCGCGAATAGCTTTTGATAACGATCGATTTTCCCATGCAAATCCGAGACAAAAAAACAGCTTGCCATATTTGTGCATCCAGTTTTTCTAATATCGAAATTTAACCAGTAATAACTATTTTTGTAACTTCATTTATTTTTCACAAAACTTGCTTACTTATTGCTGACATCAACCAGTCGTTATTAAAGTAGTAGCTCTGCTGCTTCATCGCGATGTTCCTCCACTTCGATGACCCTCCCCTCTTTTATGCCAACAAGAACAGAAACATAATGATGGCCTTGTTGGAAACTCTTTTCATCAATGCCAACATAGGGGATGGGCACTTTTTTATCCCGTTTGGATAAACCGCGCTCTACGGCTTTATTCATTAAGTAATTGAGACTATCAAAACTAATTCTTAAAATCTCGCTGACTTTACTTTGATTCCAGGCTGCTTTCTGCAAATCAATTGCAAAGCGCTCAAACAGCAACGCAAAACGACTCGATTCTGCTGACTATGGAAATGAAATCGTCTTAACTTTATGAGACTTACATTCTATGCGAGGAACTGAACAAATTAAATAGGTCTGCATTTGACAAGTATCCAAATGACGCCAGCGACGAGGCTCACGATGATCATAAATAGGGCAAGGCTTTTGGCAAACCGGGCAGGGAGCACGAGAAGATGGGCAAGCAATCTCCACCAAAATCTCTTATTCTTCTATATCCATTTTTACATCATCGACTCTCCAAGGAGACGATAGCTCAAGCAATTTGGTATATAATTCTGTATCTTTCATGATCGAAATTTATAAAAAGAAAATGGATATACCCACAAGGTTTCCAGTAGAAGCAATATTATTATGACACGCGATCAAGCAAAACATAATAGATACAATTTTGTGAAAACTTAGAGACACTAACAGGATTTTTGAATTTCGCTTATTTTACCAGCAGCATCTTCTTAACCTGTTGAAATTCCGGAGTCTGAATTTTGTAGAGGTACACGCCGCTGCCCAGGGAACCGGCGTCAAACACCACTTCATGAAATCCAGCTGCTTTGCGGGCATTCAGCAATTCGGCGACTTTTTGGCCGGCGACATTATAAACCTCGATTTTTACCGCTGCCGCTTGAGGTAACCCAAAGCGAATGCGGGTGGAAGGGTTAAAGGGGTTGGGGTAGTTTTGGCCTAAAACATAAGCCTGTGGGATCGTTATATTAGTATTCTCATCTTCTATTCCGACTGGCTTACAGGTAAGTGTTGATTGTGCTACATCTTTTATAATGGCCCCTTCATTCCATCGTATATTTTTTAACTCGACGATTGACATACTTTGTTGCAAACAATTTACTTTAAAATGCAATACGGCTAAAAAATTGGCTGGCTGGTTGGGCAACGCATTTGCACCGGTAAATCTAATAACTCCTGCATCACTATCATCGCGGATTTCTGACGAAAAATTATCGAATGTTTCCGCCCAGGTAGCACCTTGAAATTCCAAAACAGCCGGATTGTAAGTCACAGCTCCTTGAAACGCAGAAATATTTTCTTCATTCTGTAATTTTAAAGGTACATCTACAATATCTTCATTACAAATATTACCGATGTCCGTCATTGTAATATCTCCGATGGCTGTAACCACGCTATCATGCGGTAGGCTGCCAATATGTCCATCGATATATTGCAGGATTACCGAAGCATCCCAGGCGGAAACACTGGTATCCAGGCTGACGTTGGCGTTGATGGATTGCTGCGGATGTTCCAGCGTGTCGGAACGAGTGAGGTGTTGGAGAATAGCAGCAGCGTCAGGTGTTTGTACTGTGCCGTTTAAATCGACATCACCGGGAATCGTGGAGAGGCCGAAACCGTTTAGCGACACATCCCTGTTTGCAGCATTGCTCTCAATATTCATCATCGCATTAAAGCTACCGAAATCATCCGGGGTAAAAGTAACCGGCAACACTTTGTTCTCGCCCGGGGCCAAATCAAAGGGTGTAGTATCAGTCATAAAATTAGCGGCGTTTGCCCCGGATATTGAAACCGAAGTGACATTCAAAGTAACTTTTCCTGAACTCGTAACCGTTACCTCGAAAGTGACCGGAGCATTTGGTATAACATCTCCAAAATCAAGAGTGCCAGGAGATACTACGATAATTGGTATTGAATCAACACAGGCGCCCGGGCCGCCATAAGCGCCCATGTCATTTCTTTCGGTGCCTTTTGAGGGAGGGAAACAAACATCGAGAAAGGGTAAATCAGGATTACCGGCGTCTACACAAGGTGAAATCGATGATATTTGAAACATGCTATCAATAAAAACCGGGTTTTCGTCTATATTACCTTCACCTTCAAAACCATTCTGAACATCAGAATAAGTGACACTTGCGGCCCCAGATATTGAAGACCCGTTAAAATATATGATTGAATTTAGAACTGTAACCGTACCACCACTTCTTCTGATTCCATGGGTGTTATTTTGGGCAATTGTACAATTAACAAAATCGACTGTGCCACTTCCAACAAAAGCTCCACTTCCCCAACGCCTTTGACCGGCCGCTGTGCCAAATGAAATAGAAGAATTAGATGAAATAATACAATTATTAAGCGTTGATACTCCGGTAATTAGGTAAATACCCCCGCCATAACTATATGAAGTTTCAGTTCCATTCATTCCAGTTTCTTGAGCTTGAACCAGATTACCCTTAATATTACAGTTATTTATAGTTGCATTCCCGTTAACATAAATCCCCCCACCTCTGGAAACCACATCACAGCCACCGCCATTACAACGTGACAAACAAGAATTATTGCTGATAAGTGTATTGTCTATTTCAACATTTCCATCAACGCGGATACCGCCGCCCACATAATTCCCTGACCCATTTGAAGGATTTGCCACATTATTTTCAATGATATTTTGTTGAAGTATTAACAAACTACCATTACTCATAATAGCATTTATACCGCCACCATGACTTGAAGAAGTATTACTGGTGATTCTACAGCTTTTAATAATTAATGTATCACCATTACTCATATCGACATTAATAGCACCTCCATTTGTAGCGGAATTGTTTATTAAAATACAATTCTCAATTGATGGGGTGCTATTAAGAATGCGTGTTCCGCTGTTTATTGAATTTTCTATTCTGCAATATTTAAGAACGGATTCGAAGTTGGTAAAATTAAAGAACATACCCTGCCAACTACTATCGCTATCCGTGGTTGTAAAAATAATGGAATCTTGTTCCGTTCCAATTGCTGTTATAAGCCCGGCTACCTCGATTTCAAAATCTCCATCGGCCATTATTGTAACGCCCGGTTGGATTTCTAAGCTGGCTATCAAAAGATCGCCGATCATAATATAGGGCGAGCCTGCCGGTGTCCAGGTTTCACCATCAATTGTTCCTATCACTTGCGTTTGCGCAAGCAGGCTTGCTGTAGATGATAAAATCATCAAGATGAATAGTAAATTTTTCATGATAATCTCCTCAATTAGGGTTCAAGATAAACGATTTAACGAAACGGAAAAACAATCCCCTTCCTGAGAATTTGTATTCCCGGTTAAAACATGTCCCATGGGATAAATTTATAAATGATAGGAGTGCTCCGTAGGAGTAGCTGCGCCACAAAATTCATTTTGCGTAGCGAGGCAGAATAAATTCTGTGGCGTAAGTCACCACTTTCGTGGCACTCCTGGTTTTTACTTACGGCCAGGCGTAAATCCCCACCTCCCAGGTATTGTTAACATCGGCGGCGGAAAATGTGTGCATCTGTGTATCAATTAACGCTTCATTTTTAAAGATGTACACTGTGGCGGTAGTGCCAAACCCCTGCGAAGCGCTAAAGTTCACCACCCGGATGGTATAATTCCCGTTGATCGGCTGGTTTACGGAAATGTTTTCCGGGCCAAACCCATTCGCATCGTCTACATCCAGGGTCATTCCGCCGATAACCGGGTTCAGAAAGGAGCATTCTTGCCCGCTGGGGTTCAACATCCGCAAATCCATATCCGTGTCGTTGGTGTCCCAGATGAGCGTGACTCTCAGGGCCGCCGGCTGCCCTTGAAACTCCACATTGACGGTATCCGACCCCACACCGCCGGTATTGCGTGCCTGCACAACAATGGTGTTGATTCCTACCGATAACACCACGGCATTGGAGAAAGCCCCCTGGCTTACCGGAATGGTCTGTTCAAAGTCACCAAGAAAGAGAGAGACGGTCGTAATGGTATCTTCGCTGACAGTGCCGCTAACGGTAATCACATTACCGTCAAAAATACTACCCTCAGCGGGCGAATCAATAACAACGCCCGGTACCGGCGGTGGGTTATACACCACAACGACCGTATCCGCGCCCACGCCACCGGCATTACCGGCGGAGACAATAACGACATTTGCCCCGGCAGATAAATTCGCTATAGCGGAAAACGCCCCGCTATCCGCCGGAATCGTTTGCGGGCTGTTATTCACACTGAGTGTGGCGGTGGAAACAGTATCATCACTGATGGTGCCGGAAACGATAATCAGGCTTGCGTTAACAGCACTGCCATTGGGCTGTCTCTTATACACATCTGACGCTGCCGACGAGCTTCTTGGTG